>NZ_JAGPXV010000540.1:0-4145 GCF_018070405.1 Micromonospora sp. D75 | reverse complement strand
GCACCTGAAGGTGCACAAGCACGACCACCACAGCCGCCGTGGGCTGCTGCTGCTGGTCGGCCGGCGCCGCCGGCTGCTGAACTACGTCCAGAAGAAGGACATCAACCGCTACCGGTCGCTCATCGAGCGGCTCGGCCTGCGCCGATGACCTGACGGGGGAGTGGCCGCCTGGCCGCTCCCCCGTTGCAGTACCACCGAAGAACCCGGCCGCGCGACACCCGAAGAGGGAGCCGGTCAGCACCGGTCTCCGGTAGTGGCCCCCGGGCATCCCGGCACGACGCCGGCCCACCCGGGCGCTTCGATCGAAGACCGGCCGCCTGAGCAGTTCCCGTGTCGTCGGCCGACGACGCGAAGGAGCACCACAGCACATGACCGAGACCAACCTCGGCACCGAATCCCGCACCGCGGTGATCGACAACGGGTCCTTCGGCACCCGTGAGATCACCTTCTCCACCGGCCGCCTGGCCCGCCAGGCCGCCGGCTCCGTCGTCGCCCAGCTCGGCGAGACGGTCGTCCTCTCCGCCACCACGGCCGGCAAGCAGCCGCGCGAGTCGTTCGACTTCTTCCCGCTGACCGTGGACGTCGAGGAGCGGATGTACGCCGCGGGCCGGATCCCCGGCTCGTTCTTCCGCCGCGAGGGCCGGCCCAGCGAGGACGCCATCCTCACCTGCCGGCTGATCGACCGGCCGCTGCGCCCGTCGTTCGTCAAGGGCCTGCGCAACGAGGTCCAGGTCGTCGAGACGGTGCTGGCGCTCGACCCGCAGCACCCGTACGACGTGGTGGCGATCAACGCCGCCTCGATGTCGACCAAGCTGTCCGGCCTGCCGTTCTCCGGCCCGATCGGCGCGACCCGGGTCGCGCACGTCGACGGCCAGTGGGTCGCCTTCCCGACCCTGGAGGAGCTGGAGCGGGCCACGTTCGACATGGTCGTGGCCGGCCGCACCCTGGCCGACGGCGAGGTCGCGATCATGATGGTCGAGGCCGAGGCCACCCCGAACGCGGTGACCCTGATCTCGGGCGGCGCGACCGCGCCGACCGAGGAGATCGTGGCCAGCGGCCTGGAGGCCGCCAAGCCGGCCATCCGCGAGCTGTGCCGGGCGCAGAGCGAGCTGGCCGAGGTGGCCGCCAAGCCGGTCGCCGAGTTCCCGATCTTCCTGGACTACCAGGACGACGCGTACGACGCGGTGGCCGAGGTGGCCCGCGCCGAGGTCGCCGAGGCGCTGAAGATCGCCGGCAAGGCCGACCGCGAGGAGGCCCTGGACCGGATCAAGGCCAAGGTCGCCGAGGAGCTGACCGGCCGCTTCGAGGGCCGCGAGAAGGAGCTGTCCGCCGCGTTCCGTTCGCTGACCAAGTCCGAGGTCCGCAACCGGGTGCTGCGCGAGCAGGTCCGCATCGACGGCCGCGGCCCGCGTGACATCCGCCCGCTGACCGCCGAGGTCGGCGTGCTGCCGCGGGTGCACGGCTCGGCGCTGTTCGAGCGCGGCGAGACCCAGATCCTGGGCGTCACCACGCTGAACATGCTGCGCATGGAGCAGATGGTGGACACGCTGTCCCCGGAGAACCGCAAGCGCTACATGCACAACTACAACTTCCCGCCGTACTCGACCGGTGAGACCGGCCGGGTCGGCTCGCCGAAGCGGCGCGAGATCGGCCACGGCGCGCTCGCCGAGCGGGCGCTGATCCCGGTGCTGCCCTCGCGCGAGGAGTTCCCGTACGCCATCCGGCAGGTCTCCGAGGCGCTCGGCTCCAACGGCTCCACCTCGATGGGTTCGGTCTGCGCCTCGACGCTGGGCCTGCTCTCCGCCGGTGTGCCGCTGAAGGCGCCGGTCGCCGGCATCGCCATGGGCCTCATCTCCGACGAGGTCGACGGCAAGACCCAGTACGTGACGCTGACCGACATCCTCGGCGCCGAGGACGCGTTCGGCGACATGGACTTCAAGGTCGCCGGCACCCGGGACTTCGTCACCGCGCTCCAGCTCGACACCAAGCTCGACGGCATCCCGTCGGACGTGCTGGCCGCCGCGCTGCAGCAGGCGCACGAGGCCCGGCAGACCATCCTCGACGTGATGCAGCGGGCCATCGAGGCGCCGGCCGAGATGTCGGACTACGCGCCGCGGGTCACCACCGTGAAGATCCCGGTCGACAAGATCGGCATGGTGATCGGCCCGAAGGGCCAGACCATCAACGCGATCCAGGACGAGACCGGCGCCGAGATCTCCATCGAGGACGACGGCACGATCTACGTCGGCGCCACAAACGGGCCGGCGGCCCAGGCCGCGGTGGACCGGATCAACGGCATCGCCAACCCGACGCTGCCCAAGGTCGGCGAGCGGTTCCTCGGCACCGTGGTGAAGACCGCCGCGTTCGGCGCCTTCATCTCGCTGCTGCCGGGCCGCGACGGCCTGCTGCACATCTCCAAGGTGGGCGACGGCAAGCGGGTCGAGAAGGTCGAGGACTTCCTCAACGTCGGCGACAAGGTCGAGGTGGAGATCGCGGACATCGACGCCCGCGGCAAGATCTACCTGGACAAGATCCGCCCGGAGGGCGCCGAGGCGCCGGCCGCCGCCGAGGGTGGCGACCGTCCGTCGGGCCGGGACCGCGGCGGCGACCGCGGCCCGCGTGACCGGGGTGACCGGGGTGGCGACCGGGAGCGCGGCGAGCGCCGCTCCGAGGGCGGCGAGGGCGGCGGCGAGTCCCGTCCGCGTCGCCGGACCCGGCACAGCTGATCCACCGCCGGCCCGGGTGACGTCCGCGTCACCCGGGCCGGACCACGGCTCCAGGTCGCCTGCGCGAGCTGGAGCCGTCGTACGTCCCGCCGTCCCTCGTCATCCGGAGAGCAGGTGCTCGTGAGTTCGTCAGCCGCCTCGACGGGACGGGGGGTGACGTCGACCGGGCCGGGTTCGGCCGCCCGCGCGGTCACCCGGACGCTCAGCGACGACCCGCTCGGCGGCACCGTCCGCCGTACCGTGCTGCCCAGCGGGCTGCGGGTGCTGACCGAGGCGATCCCGGCCATGCGCAGCGTGTCGTTCGGCATCTGGGTGGCGGTCGGTTCGCGCGACGAGACCGGCCCGCAGGCCGGCGCCGCGCACTTCCTGGAACACCTGCTGTTCAAGGGCACCAACAAGCGCAGCGCGCTGGAGATCTCGTCCCAGATCGAGGCGGTGGGCGGCGAGACCAACGCCTTCACCACGAAGGAATACACCTGCTACTACGCGCGGGTGCTGGACGAGGACCTGCCGCTGGCCATCGACGTCATGTGCGACCTGGTCGCCGACTCGGTGCTGACCCCGTCCGACGTGGAGACCGAGCGCGGCGTCATCCTCGAAGAGATCGCCATGCACGACGACGAGCCCGGCGACGAGGTGCACGACCTGTTCACCCGCGCCGTCTACGGCGACCACCCGCTGGGCCGCCTCATCTCCGGCACCGAGGAGACCGTCACGCCGATGAGCCGGCGGCAGATCCAGGGCTTCTACCGCCGCCGCTACACCCCGCCGCGGATCGTGATCGCCGCCGCCGGCAACCTCGACCACGCCGCGGTGGTCAAGCTGGTCCGGCAGGCGCTGCGCGGCACCCCGCTGGACACCGACCCGGCGGCGCCGGCGTCGCACCGCCCGTCCACCCCGGGGGTACGCACCAAGCCGGCCACCACGCTCGTCGAGCCGAAGGAGACCGAGCAGGCGCACGTCGTCCTCGGCTGCCCGGCCATCGACCGCACCGACGAGCGGCGCTTCGCCCTCGGCGTGCTCAACAACGTGCTCGGCGGCGGCATGTCCAGCCGGCTGTTCCAGGAGATCCGGGAACAGCGCGGCCTCGCGTACTCGGTCTACTCCTACGCCAGCCAGTACGCCGACAGCGGCGTGTTCGCCGTCTACGCCGGTTGCGCTCCGGGCAAGGTGGACGAGGTGCTGCACCTGACCCGCGCCGAGCTGGCCCGGGTCGCCGCCGAGGGGATCACCGAGGCGGAACTGGCCCGGGGCAAGGGGATGAGCAAGGGCTCGTTCGTGCTCGGGCTGGAGGACACCGGCTCGCGGATGAGCCGGCTCGCCAAGGGCGAGCTGCTCTACGGCAACCTGATGCCGGTGGACGACCTGCTGGCCCGGGTGGACGCGGTGACCCTCGACGACGTGAACACGCTCGCCGCC
>NZ_JAGPXV010000054.1:0-16805 GCF_018070405.1 Micromonospora sp. D75 | reverse complement strand
GCCTCCGGCAACAGCAGGCGCACGGCCTGCTCGGCCGCGGCGCCCAGGGCCGCCTTCGCCTGGTTGTCGCGCCGCCGGGCGAACCGCTGCTGGGACCAGCCGCCCGCCGCGGTACGCCCCTGCACGTACCGGGTGTCCACCTTGGAGACCACCAGGTCGGCGCCGTCGGCGACGCCGACCGCGACAGCGCCCTTGCGGGCCAGCAGCAGACCGATCCGGCGGGCCGCGGTGGCGGAGGCGACGAATCCGGGTACGTCCGCCGACGCGCTCGCCCCGGGCGGGGTGTGCAGCTCGGCGGTGGCGTCGTCCGGGGCGGTGAGGAGGAGCCCGTACTCCTGGACTGTGGTCGTGGGCGGGCCGTGCCGGTCGGTGAAACCCTCGACCCAGCGGGCGACGCGGCCGGGGTCGACCTCGACCCACCGGCCGCCGCCGGCGGCGGGTCGGCTGCTCATGGCCCGACGGTACGGCATCGGCGGGCCCCGCAACGCAGCGCGGGAGGACACCGTGACCGGTGCCCTCCCGCGTCTACCGCGTGGATCAGTGGACGGTGAGGTTGCCGCCCTTCAGCGTGACCTCGGCGGTGCCGCCGCCCGTCCAGTCGGACGCGAAGAGCAGCGCGCCGCCCTTCCACAGCGTGACCCCGACGGTGTCGTTCCTGCCGGGGGCGCCCCGGTCGGTCACCGTGACGGCCAGGGTCAGGCCGGAGGCCACCAGCTTGCCCTTGTTGTCGTACAGGGCGGCCTGGTAGCGCACCTGGGCGACCTTGCCCGCCGAGGTGACGCCGAGCGCGTCGACGGTGCCGGCCTTGATCGTGTACGCCTTCCCGCCGGAGCGGAACTCGATCTCGGCCTTGCCGGTGGCGGGCTTGTTCGCCTTGCCCGGCTTCGCGTTCAGCTCCACCTCGACGGTGGAGTTCACGTCGGCCGGGTAGGTGCCCGCCGAGCGGGTGGCGGTCAGGTGACCGCCGCCGGTGAGGAACCCGCCGTCGG
Organism: Micromonospora sp. D75; assembly: GCF_018070405.1. NCBI lineage: Bacteria > Bacillati > Actinomycetota > Actinomycetes > Micromonosporales > Micromonosporaceae > Micromonospora > Micromonospora sp. D75. The sequence goes on along the minus strand of NZ_JAGPXV010000054.1, from coordinate 15,816 downwards.
AGACGGCGACTGTCACCTGCGCGGTGGTGCTGCCCGTGTAGTTGCCGCCCACCGTCGCGGTGACGGTGTGGGTGCCCTTCGGCAGCGTGGCCTCGCACGCCGCGGACGCGCTCGTGGTGGCCGTGCCCAGCAGGGCCGGCACTGCGGCGCAGAGCGTCACGCCGTCCTTCGTGAAGGTGACGGTGGCGGTCCGGATGTCACCGGCTGTGGTGTCCGTCGCGCCGGGCAGCACCGAGCTGTCCCGGACCACGGCTCGCAGCAGGGCCTTGCCGGAGGCGCCGCCGGTCGCGGTGTTCACCAGCGTGTCACCGGCCCAGCTGACCGCCGCGTCCTCGGCGGTGACCGTGATCGTGAACGAGGTGCTGCCGGTCAGCCCGGAGCCGTCGGAGACGGTCACCGTGACCGGATAGGCACCCGGGGCCGCCGTGGTGGTGCCGGCGACCGTCCAGGTACGCGAGCCCGGCCGGGCGTCGGCCGCGGAGGTGCTCGTGACGGCCAGGGACAGGCCGGCGGGCAGCCCGGTGGCGGCGGCGGTCAGGTCCCCGCCCGTGGTGTCGCCGTCGGTGGCGGTGACCGTGACGGCAGGCGAGAGCGCGTCGCTGTACTGGACGCTCACGCCGGCCGGGGCGGTGCTGGTGACGGCCGGGGCGGACCGGATCGTGAAGTCGGCGTCATTGACGTCGAAGAAGACGTTCCCGACCGCCTCGATCTTGATCCGGGCCTTCCCGGTCGCCACGTTCGGCAGCGTCACCGTCGCCGAGCCGGTGTTGGCGGTCTGCTCCGCCAGCACGTACGGGAAGGTCAGCCCGCCGTCGGCGGACAGCGAGATCTTCACCTGCGCGGCGTTCACCGGCGCCACGTCGGTGCCGGCCACGTCCCACGTCACGGTCTGGGTCGAGCCGCCGTCCAGGACGGCGGCGGCGCCCTGCGAGGTCACCAGGAACGGACCCGCGTCCGGCGCCAGCACCACGGCGACGTCGCCGCTGCCGATGCCGCCGCCGCCCAGCCGCCCGTCCCGGGCGGTGAGCTTGAAGTGCAGGGTCCGGTCACCCGCGATGCCGACCCAGTCGCGGGTGGGCAGGAACTCGGAGTAGCAGTCGACCAGCTCGGCCGGCACGTTCGACGCGCCACCGGTGGCCGGCGGCGCCGGGGCAGCCGGGCAGGCGCCGGTGGCCGCGTTGGTGTTGCCGGCCAGGATCTGCCGCATGTCCGGGAACACCCGGGTCGAGTCGGTGGTGACCGCGTTCAGCCCCGGCGAGTAGTACTTCAGCGTGTCCGTCGGCGACACGATCGCCGCCTCGCCGAACACCCGGAACAGCGGACCGTTGACCTTCGTGTTGTTCGTCAGCGCGGTGCCGGTCGTGGCGCCCCTGTCGTTCTGCTCCCACAGGTACGTGACAGTGTCGCCGTCGGCGTCGGTGGCGCTGCCGGTCAGCGCGAACGGCGTACGCACCGGGATGGTGACGGTCTCCGGGACGGTGACCACCGGGTCGTGGTTGGTGGTCTCCTCGACCAGCCAGCCGCCGTTGTCGATGGCGCCGCCCTTGGCCGTCTCACCGACGAAACCGGACGCGCCGGAAGTGTTCGTCAGCTCCAGCGACGCCACGTTGGTGGTGGCCAGCGTGCCGCCGAAGGTCACCTGGAAGCCGTTGTCGTTGAGCGTGCCGCTGCCACCGAACGCGGCCACGGTGACCGTCGCGCCGGCCGGCCAGCCGGCGATGCCCTCGATGGCCGCCTTGATGCCCGCGATGGTGTAGTTGACGCCCCGCGTGATCGGCGCCGAGTCGCTGCCCGCGTAGCTGATGGTGAACGAGTCACCGTCGGCGTCGAACCCGTACAGCGAGACGTTCTGCACCTCGTTGATGGCCGGGCGGTTCGACGTGACGTAGTTGGTGATCTCGGTGTAGCTGCGGTGCGACCAGTACGGGTCGCTGTGCGGCTGGAGGTTGTCCTGCTGGCAGATGCCCGCGTACGCCATGATCGACGAACCGCTGCCCGGCTCGTACGAGTTGGCCGCGCTGCGGTTGCCGCCCGAGCAGTTGTACTGGGTGCCGTTGAAGGTGTGGTTGCCGGCGAACTGGTGACCCATCTCGTGCGAGACGTAGTCGACCGCGTAGAAGTCGCCGACCGGTGTCGGCAGGCCGGTGCAGCCCTGCGCCTTGCCGTTGCCGCCGATCACGCCGAGGCTGGCCACGCCGCCGCCGTTGACGCCCAGGCCGACGTGGCCCACGTCGTAGTTGCTCGCGCCGACCAGCTGGCCGAGCACGATCCGGTTACGGCTGAGCGTGCCACTGCCGCAGGAGGTGAGCTGCGCCGGCGTGAAGCAGGCCGCCGCGCCGCACGGGCCGTTCGGCTCGGTGGCCAGGGCCGGCGTGTTCAGGTTGGTCTTGTCGGTGTCGTTGATCAGAACGAGCCGGATCGCCGTCTCGTCCTCGTAGATCTGGGTGACCCGGTTCATCAGCGTCACCTTCGCGGCGGTGACGTTCTCCGCGCCGAAGTAGGTGGCGTACGACGGGTCGGTCACCAGCGCCACCCGGTAGGTGCGCAGCTTCACCAGCGGCCCGGCCGGGACCTCCGCAGCGGCGATCTCCCCGGCCAGGGCATTCGCCTCCTGCGTGACGTCCGCACGCTCGACGAACTCGCCCTCCGGGTGCTCCAGGTCGCGGGCGAAGTAGCTCGCGTACAGGCTCTGGTCACGCTGGTAGTACGGGTCGATGTACCAGTTGCCCTTGGCCGACCGGACCGAGGCGTGGAACCCGAGCGGGGTGAGGTCCGCGCGGATGGTCGCGGCCGGGTCGTCCAGGCCCTTGCCGGCGTACGTGGTGATCTCCGGGTGCCTCGCGGCCAGACCGGCCTCCATGACCGGCGAGTCGACCAGCTCGAAGCGCTGGAACGTGCCGTCCGGAGCGGGCAGCGACACCACCTGCTTCGCCACCCGGGCCACCGCGACGCGCTTCTCGGCCGGCGCCTTGTCCAGCAGGCCCTTCATGGTGCCGCGGTCCAGCTTGTACGCGGTCAGCCGCTTGGCCTTGATCGCGGCCTGGCGGCCCGCCTTGGTGGCCGCCGGCTTGCCGTCCACCTTCTGCCACGGCCCGTGGACGCCGGGTGCGGCGGAGGCGGGCGCGGGCGCCGCGAGAACGGGAAGCGTCGCCGCGGCCAGCGCGGCGACGAGGAGGGCAGCGGTCCGTCCGCGCCGGGCGGGTTGCCGGTCGCGCGGCGGACGCCACAGGGTGATCCTCAAGTCTTCTCCCTGCTGGGTCTGGTGTGGATCGACGCACGACCGGTGGGGATGACCGGATGTACGTGAACGGTCCACGGATTGTTCCGTGACCCTAGGACCACTCGCGACTCCGAACATCAGCCGCGAAGATGATGCGGTTGCGTCCGGACGATGCTCCAGGTCGTCCCGGCTCCCGGAATCCGATCGATGCCGTCGGGCCGCGGCCGTCCCCTTCGGTCAGACGCCGAGCACCGTGGCGACCGCGAGGGCGGCGATGATGGCGCTGGACAGCAGCGCGGTGACCCGCCGCCCACGGGGACCGGTGAGGGCCCGGCCGATCAGCGAGCCGCCGCCGGCGATCAGCAACTGCCAGCTGGCCGAGGCGAGGAACACGCCTGCGGTGAAGGCGGCCGCGCCGACCGGGCTCGAGCCGAGCACGTCGCCCCGGCCGAGGACGAGCGCCACGAAGTAGACGACGGTGGCCGGGTTGAGCAGGGTCAGCGCGAGAACCGCGGCGAACGCCCGCACCGGCGTGTCCAGGCCACCCCGCGGACTCGGCTCCTGCGCCGGGGCGGGTGAGTTCGGCTCCTGCGTCGGGGCGGGTGGGCGCATCGCGCGCCAGGCGGTGAGGCAGGCGAGAACCAGCAGCACCCCCGCGGCGATCAGCCGCAGCGGACCCGCGAACGGCGCGAGCCCGCTGGCCACCGCTGCCCCGCCCAGCGCCGCCACGGCCGCGTACATCCCGTCGGCGGTGGCCACGCCGAGCGCCGCCGCCGAACCGACCCGGAACGAGGTACGCGCGCTGAGCCCGAGAATGAGGATCGCGATCGCGCCGACCGGGATGGCGACGCCGTAGCCGGCGACCAGGCCGGCCAGGAACGCCCCGGTCACGACGAGGGGTGGTGGGCCGAGGCGGCCGGGGGCAGGGTGCGCTGTCGGCGCGCGGCGGTGGCCGCACGGACAGGAGCCTGCTTCGGGTACGCCTCGATCACCCGCTCATCCTGCCCCCTGGTTCCCCCACCCCGGAACCGGTTTTCCCGCGCCTGGGGTGGGCTGAAGATCTTGGTACGAATCTGCCCCCGCAGGGGCGATCTCGTACCAAGATCTCGCTGTTCGGGGCACTAACGCCGGTGGCAGTGCCACCAGGTCACCTTGATCGACACCACTTCGCCGATGTGGCGACATCAAAGCCACTCCGACCACACCACATCGGCGTAACGGTGTCGATCATGCCGAGAGAACACCGCGGGCGCGGCACCCCTCAAGGGTGCCGCGCCCGTGGCGGTGACCGGGAGAACTGTCAGACGTTGAAGCCGAGCGAGCGCAGCTGGTCGCGCCCCTCGTCGGTGATCTTGTCGGGGCCCCACGGCGGCAGCCAGACCCAGTTGATCCGGATGTCGTTCACCAGGCCGCCACCGGGACCGGTGGTCAGCGCCTGCCGGGCCTGGTCCTCGATCACGTCGGTCAGCGGGCAGGCCGCCGAGGTCAGCGTCATGTCCAGGGTGGCCACGTTGTCGTCGTCGACGTGGACGCCGTACACCAGGCCCAGGTCGACCACGTTGATGCCCAGCTCCGGGTCGACGACGTCCTTCATCGCCTCTTCGATGTCGCCGATAGCGGCCTTGCCGCCGGCCGGCGCCGCCGCGCCCGCGGCCGCGCCGCCGGCAACAGCACCGTTGACGGCCGCGCCGTCCGTCGCCACCGCGCCAGCCTCGGGGGTCATGTTCTCGTCGCTCATGCCTTCACCTCCGGGCTCACGCCCACCCCGGCGCGTGCCGCGGCGTCCTTGAACGCCATCCACGACAACAGCGCGCACTTCACCCGGGCCGGGTAGCGCGCGACACCCGCGAACGCCACCCCGTCTCCGAGCACGTCCTCGTCCGGCGTGACCTGGCCCCGCCCGGACATCAACTGCACGAACGCCTCGTGCACCACCGCGGCGTCGCTCGCGGCCCTGCCGCGCAGCAGCTCGTGCAGGATGCTCGCCGACGCCTGGCTGATCGAGCAGCCCATCCCGTCGTACGAGATGTCGGTGAACACCGTGCCGTCGGTCGCCACCCGCACGGTGATCTCGTCGCCGCAGGTCGGGTTGACGTGATGCGCCTCGCCGACCCGGGCGGCCGGGTCCGCCGCGTCCCGCAGGCCGCGGCCGTGCGGGTGCTTGTAGTGGTCCAGGATGATCTCCTGGTAGAGGGATTCGAGCTGCATCACTGGAACACCTTCCGCACCCGCTCCAGACCCGCCACCAGGGCGTCGATCTCCGCGGTGGTGGTGTAGAGGTAGAACGACGCCCGCGTCGTGGCCGGCACCCCGAAACGGGTGCACACCGGCCGGGCGCAGTGGTGGCCCACCCGCACCTGCACGCCGAGCGAGTCGAGCACCTGCCCGACGTCGTGCGGGTGCACGTCACCGAGCGCGAACGAGATCGTCCCGCCCCGGCCCACCGGCACCGTCGGGCCGAAGATCCGCAGGCCGGGCACGGTGGCGAGGGCGTCCAGCGCGTACGCCGTCAGCTCCTTCTCGTGCCACTGGATGGCCGGCATGCCGATCGCGGTGAGGTAGTCCACCGCAGCGCCGAGCGCGACCGCCTCGGCGATCGGCGGGGTGCCCGCCTCGAACCGGGCCGGCGGCGCGGCGAACGTCGAGCCGCCCGTGGTCACCGTCTCGATCATCGAGCCGCCGCCCATCACCGGGGGCATCGCGGCGAGCAGCTCGCCCCGGCCCCAGAGCACGCCGATGCCGGTCGGGCCGCACATCTTGTGCCCGGTGAAGACGATGAAGTCGGCGTCGTGGTCGACCACGTCCATCGGCAGGTGCGGCACCGACTGCGAGCAGTCGAGCAGCAGCAGCGCGCCGACCTCGCGGACCCGCGCGGTGATCCGCGAGGTGGCGTTGACGGTGCCGAGGATGTTCGACATGTGCACCAGCGAGACGATCTTCGTCCGCTCGGTGACCAGGTCGTCCAGGCCGGACTCGTCGAGCCGGCCCTGGTCGGTGACCGGGAACCAGCGCAGCGTCGCGCCGGTGCGCTCCGCGAGCAGCTGCCACGGGACGATGTTCGAGTGGTGCTCCATCTCGGAGATCACGATCTCGTCGCCGGGGCCCAGCCGGAACCGGGGGTCGCCGTCCGCGCGCAGCGAGGCGTTGGAGAAGGCGTACGCCACGATGTTGATCGCCTCGGTGGAGTTCTTGGTGAACACCACCTCGTCCACGCTCGGCGCGTTGATGAACGCGGCGATCTTCGCCCGCGCGCCCTCGTACGCCTCGGTGGCCTCGGTGCCCAGCGTGTGCACCGAGCGCGACACGTTGGCGTTGTGCAGCGCGTAGTGCTCGGCGAGCACGTCGAGCACCTGCCGCGGCTTGTGCGAGGTGTTGGCGCTGTCCAGGTAGACCAGCGGGTGGCCGTTGACCTCCCGGTCGAGGATCGGGAAGTCGGCCCGCACCTTCGCCACGTCGAAGCGCGGCACGTCGTCGTACTGCGGCATGCCCGCCGGGATGGCCATCGAGGTCATGGCAGGTCAGGCCCGTGCCGCGCCGGCTCCGGCGACGTAGCGCTCGTAGCCCTCTTCCTCGAGCTTGTCGGCCAGCTCCCGGCCGCCCTGCTCGACGATCCGGCCGGCCACGAAGACGTGCACGAAGTCGGGCTTGATGTAACGCAGGATGCGCGTGTAGTGGGTGATCAGCAGCAGGCCGGTGTCACCGGTGTCGCGTACCCGGTTCACGCCCTCGCTGACCACGCGCAGCGCGTCCACGTCCAGGCCGGAGTCGGTCTCGTCGAGGATCGCCATCTTCGGCTTGAGCAGCTCCAGCTGCACGATCTCGTGCCGCTTCTTCTCGCCGCCGGAGAAGCCCTCGTTGACGTTGCGCTGGGCGAACGCCGGGTCCATCTGAAGGCGCTCCATGGCACCGCGCAGCTCGCCGCCCCAGGTGCGCAGCTTCGGCGCCTCACCGTCGATGGCGGTCTTGGCGGTACGCAGGAAGTTGGCCACCGACACGCCGGGGACCTCGACCGGGTACTGCATGGCCAGGAAGAGACCGGCGCGGGCCCGCTCGTCGACGGACATGGACAGCACGTCCTCGCCGTCGAGGGTCACCTCGCCGCCGGTGATCTCGTACTTCGGGTGACCGGCGATCGAGTACGCCAGCGTCGACTTGCCGGAGCCGTTCGGGCCCATGATGGCGTGCGTCTCGCCGGAGCGCACGGTCAGGTCGACCCCGTGCAGGATCGGCTTGAGCTCACCCTCGGGCAGCTTGACCGACACCTTCAGGTCGCGGATCTCCAGGGTGCTCATCAGCGGGTCACTCCATTGCTCGGCAGCGGACGGCCGTCGCCGTCCACGGAAAGGTAGATGTCGCCGTCGCGGACTTCGACGGAATAGACGGGTACGGGTTCGGTCGCGGGCAGCCCGGTGGGCTCACCGGTACGCAGGTCGAAACGGGATCCGTGCAGCCAGCATTCCAGCGTGCAGCCCTCGACCTCGCCCTCGGACAGCGCCACGGCGGCGTGCGAGCACTCGTCGTGCACCGCGTAGAACACGTCGTCCTCGCCGTGCACGATCGCGACCTGCACGCCGTCCACGTCGGCGCTGATCGCGGTGCCCTTCGGCACGTCCTCGGTGGAGCAGATCTTGAGCATCAGGCGCCGGCCTTCGCCAGCCGGGCCTCGATGGCGTCACCGAGGCGCTCGCGCAGGTCCTCGACCGGGATCTTGTTGATCAGCTCGGCGAAGAAGCCGCGCACCACCAGGCGCCGCGCCTCGGCCTCCGGGATGCCCCGGGCCATCAGGTAGAACAGCTGCTCGTCGTCGAACCGGCCGGTCGCGCTGGCGTGCCCGGCGCCGGCGATCTCGCCGGTCTCGATCTCCAGGTTGGGTACGGAGTCGGCCCGCGCGCCGTCGGTGAGCAGCAGGTTCCGGTTGATCTCGTACGTATCGGTGCCGGTGGCCTCGGCGCGGATCAGCACGTCGCCGACCCAGACCGTGTGCGCGTCGTCGCCCTGCAGCGCGCCCCGGTAGCCGACGTTGCTGCGGCAGTCCGGCACGGTGTGGTCGACCAGCTGCCGGTGCTCCAGGTGCTGGCCGGAGTCGGCGAAGTAGACGCCGTACAGCTCGGCTTCGCCGCCGCGCTGGGTGTACTCCACCGACGTGTACTGCCGGACCAGGTCGCCGCCGAGGCTGACCTGCACGTGCAGGATCCGGGCGTCGCGGCCCAGCCGCACCTTCAGGTGCTGCGCCTGCACCGCGTCGTCGGCCCAGTCGGCGACGGTGACCAGGGTCAGCGTCGCCCCGTCGCCCACCGACACCTCGACGTTGTCGGCCAGCGTGGCCGAGCCGACGTGCTCGATCACCACGGTGGCCTCGGCGAACCGGTCCACCTCGACGAACGTGTGGCCGAAGGCGAGCGCCTCGGCGTTCTCGCCGACCACCCGCAGGCGCACCGGCGCCTCCACCACCGCGTCGCGGGCGACCCGCACCAGCAGCGCGCGGTCGGCCCCGCCGTACGCGAGCGCGCTGACCCGGTCGAACGGGGTGAGCACGCTGCCCACCCGGGGGTCGTCCCGGCCGATCCGGTCGACGGTGACGCCCTCGGGCAGGTCACCGTACTCGTGCCGGACCGCGCCGGTCGCGCCCTGCGCCGACCCGGTCAGGCCGCGCAGGCGCTTGAGCGGGGTGAAGCGCCACTCCTCCTCCAGGCCGGTCAGGGCCGGGAAGTCGGCGACGTCGTACGAGCGGAGCGCCTGCGACTTGGTCGTGGGCGGCGCGGAAGCCTGGGTAGTCATCTCTTCCTTGTGTTCTGCGACGAGGTGTCAGGTGAGGCGGAGGACGGGGGCCGGCGTCAGCCGACCGCGCCCTCCATCTGCAGCTCGATCAGGCGGTTGAGCTCCAGCGCGTACTCCATCGGAAGCTCCTTGGCGATCGGCTCGATGAAGCCACGCACGATCATCGCCATCGCCTCGTCCTCGCTCAGGCCCCGGCTCATCAGGTAGAAGAGCTGGTCCTCGCTGACCTTGGAGACGGTCGCCTCGTGCCCCATCGACACGTCGTCCTCGCGGATGTCGACGTACGGGTAGGTGTCGGAGCGGGAGATCGTGTCGACCAGGAGCGCGTCGCACTTGACCGTGCTCTTGCTGCTGGTCGAGCCCTCCAGCACCTGCACCAGACCGCGGTACGAGGTGCGGCCGCCGCCCCGGGCGATCGACTTCGACACGATGGTCGAGGAGGTGTGCGGCGCGGCGTGCACCATCTTGGCGCCGGCGTCCTGGTGCTGGCCCTCGCCGGCCATGGCCACCGAGAGCACCTCGCCCTTGGCGTGCTCGCCGGTCATGTAGACCGCCGGGTACTTCATGGTGACCTTGGAGCCGATGTTGCCGTCGACCCACTCCATGGTCGCGCCCTCGTGGCACACGGCACGCTTGGTGACCAGGTTGTAGACGTTGTTCGACCAGTTCTGGATGGTCGTGTACCGGCACCGGGCGTTCTTCTTGACGATGATCTCCACGACCGCGCTGTGCAGCGAGTCGGAGGAGTAGATGGGCGCGGTGCAACCCTCGACGTAGTGCACGTACGCGCCCTCGTCGACGATGATCAGCGTCCGCTCGAACTGGCCCATGTTCTCCGTGTTGATCCGGAAGTAGGCCTGCAGCGGGATGTCCACGTGCACGCCCTTCGGCACGTAGATGAACGAGCCACCGGACCAGACGGAGGTGTTCAGCGCGGCGAACTTGTTGTCGCCGACCGGGATGACCGTGCCGAAGTACTCCTTGAACAGGTCCTCGTGCTCCTTGAGCGCGGTGTCGGTGTCCAGGAAGACGACGCCCTGCTCCTCCAGGTCCTCACGGATCTGGTGGTAGACCACCTCGGACTCGTACTGCGCCGCGACACCGGCGACCAGGCGCTGCTTCTCCGCCTCCGGGATGCCGAGCTTGTCGTAGGTGTTCTTGATGTCCTCGGGCAGGTCCTCCCAGGAGGTGGCCTGCTTCTCGGTGGACCGCACGAAGTACTTGATGTTGTCGAAGTCGATCCCGGTGAGGTCGGCGCCCCAGTTCGGCATCGGCTTGCGGCCGAACAGCCGCAGGCCCTTGAGCCGCAGGTCGAGCATCCAGGCCGGCTCGTTCTTCTTGGCCGAGATGTCCCGCACCACCGCCTCGCTGAGGCCGCGCTGGGCGGACGCCCCGGCGACGTCGGGGTCGGCCCAGCCGTACTCGTAACGACCGAGGGCCGCGAGCTGCTCCTCCTGGGTCAGGGGCTGAACGATCTGCTCGGTCATCTATCTGTCCTCACAGTGGTGACGGTGGAACCGGACTGGGCGGGAATGTGCGTGGTGCACACGCCGTCGCCGTGCGCGATGGTGGCCAGGCGCTGTACGTGGGTGCCGACCAGACGGGAGATGACCTCGGTCTCGGCCTCGCACAGCTGAGGGAACTCGGCGGCCACGTGCGCCACCGGGCAGTGGTGCTGGCAGAGCTGGCCGCCGGAGGCGATCGTGGACGCGTTGGCAGCGTAACCCTCGGCGGTGAGCGCCCCGGCGAGCGCCTCGGCCCGCGCGAGCGGCGCGTCTCCCGCGTCCTCCATGGCCGCCCGGCAGCGGGTCTCCAGCGCGGAGACCTGCTCGGCCGCGAACGCCGCGACCGCCTCGGCGCCGCCGGTGCGGGCGATCCAGCGCAGCGCGGCGGTGGCCATGTTGTCGTAGTGGTGGGTGCCGCAGCGGCCCCGGGCCGCCTCGGTGAGCGCGAAGACCTTGGCCGGCCGGCCCCGCCCCCGGCTGCCGCGCACGACCTGGTCGCGGGCGACCACGTCGCCGTCGGCGAGCATGGCGTCGAGGTGCCGGCGGATCGCGGCCGGGCTGAGGCCGAGCGCCGAGCCGAGCTGCGCTGCGGTGGTGGCGCCCCGCTCCAGCAGGAGCTGGGTGACCCGGTCACGAGTCGACAGGTCGGCCGGAGCGGACTCCCGCTCGACGTGCCGGGTGCCACGACGCGACCGCGAACCGCCGGTGACCGCACCGGTCACCGACGCCCGGGACAGCGCCGCCGCGTTTTTCACAACGGCAACGTTACGTAAATCGTCCGAGGCTCGCAAACCCGGGTCCGGTGATTCCGACCACCGGGGTGGCGGAGTCACCCGATCGGGATCAACTACGGTGCGTAGGATTCGCTCCGTGAAGCGTTCCGTCCGGTTCCCGGTCTCGTCCACGCTGCTGCGCCGCCTCGCGCTCGCCTCGATCATCGCGAACGTCGCGATCGTGGTCACCGGCGGGGCCGTCCGGCTCACCGCGTCCGGCCTCGGCTGCCCCACCTGGCCCCGGTGCACCGACGACTCCTACACCACGACCGCCGAGATGGGCGTGCACGGGGTGATCGAGTTCGGCAACCGGCTGCTCACCTTCGCGGTGGGGATCATCGCACTCGCCGTCGTGCTGGCCGTGCTGGCCCACCGTCCCCGCCGGCGCGGGCTGCTCCCGCTGGCCGTCGGCGTGCTGTTCGGCATCCCGGCCCAGGCGGTCATCGGCGGCATCACCGTGCTGACCGACCTCAACCCGTGGGTGGTCGGGCTGCACTTCCTCGCCTCGATGGCGGTCATCGCCGCCGCGTACGCGCTCTGGCGGCGGATCAAGGAGCCGGACGGGCCGGACAGCCCGACCGTGCCGGCGCCGCTGCGTACCCTCGCCTGGATCACCACGGCGGTGAGCGCGTCGGTGCTGGTGGTCGGCACCTGGGTGACCGGCAGCGGGCCGCACGCCGGCGACCACGGCGCGGCCCGCAACGGCCTGGACCCGACGCAGATCTCGCAGGTGCACGCCGACGGCGTCTTCCTGCTGATCGGTCTCTCGGTGGCGTTGTACTTCGCGTTCCGGGCGGTCGGCGCGGAGCGCGCGGCGCGGGCCGCCGCGGTGCTGATCGCGGTCGAGCTGGGCCAGGGCGTGATCGGCTTCGTCCAGTACTTCACCCACCTGCCGGGCGTGCTGGTCGGCGCGCACATGCTCGGCTCCTGCCTGGTGCTGCTGGCCACGCTCGGCGTCCTGTTCGCGACCCGGGAGCGGCTGCCGGCCGCCCCGCCGGCCCCGGCCGAGCCGGTCGCCGAGCCGGTGGGCGCCGGCGCCTGAGCGGGGCGTTATCGCGCGACGGGAACGGGAAAGCGGTCCGGGCCACGGACCGTACGCCCGAGGGGAGTTCCCGGTGCCGCGCAAGAGCCTCGCCACCACCACGCCGCAACGGCTGACGCCGGTCGCCGGCGCGCCGCTGTGGTGCGACGCCCACGAGCACGGCCTCACCGGCGACGGGGTGACGAACGACCAGCCGGCGCTGGCGGCCCTGGTGGACCGGCTCGGCGCCGGGTACGACGCCGACGGCCGGGCCCGGGTGATCTACTGTCCGCCCGGCCTGTACTCGATCCGCGACGCCGGCACCGTCTGGCGCAGCGGTGTCTCGCTGATCGGCGCCGGACCGGCCGCGACCCGGTTCCTGCTCAGCAACGAGGGCGACCGCAGCGCACCGGTCCCGCTGGCGTACTGGACCACCGTGCAGCACGGCGCCGACCGGGACCGGCACATCGCCGACTGCACGTTCGCCGACTTCGAGATCGACGGCTCCGGGGTCGCCCAGACCTCCTACGACTACCTGGCCAAGGGGCTGGGCCTGCAGTACGTGGTGCGCGGCGTGTTCCGCAACCTCTACATCCACCACACCGGGGCGACCGGCCTGGGCTGTGACTTCCTCCAGGACAGCCTGATCGACGGCGTGGTCGTGGTGGGGTGCGGCCGGCTGGACAACGGCGACCAGATGGGCGGCGCCGGGATCGGCGTCGGTATCGGCGGCTGGGGCGACGTGGAGCGCCTCACCATCGCCAACTGCACCACCATCGGCAACGGCACCAACGGGATCTTCCTGGAGTTGCAGAAGGACTACTGGACCCCACCGCGCGGTTTCCGGATCATCGGCTGCCACAGCCAGGCCAACCGGTTCGGCATCTCCGACTGGGGCGCCGACGGGCTGATCGTCTCCGGCTGCACCATGACCAACAACCTGGAGGCCGGCTTCGACGTGTCCGGCAACGGCACCGCCGGGGTGGCCGGGCGCGGCGGCCTGCTCACCGGCTGCGTGATCGACGCCAACGTCGGCGACGGGATCAGCATGGGCAACACCCCCGGCCCGTACACGGTGCAGGGCAACCGGATCAGCCGCAACGGCGGTTTCGGCTACCACGAGCACGACCTGGGCCACGGCTACCGGGGCGCGGCGGCCGACGTGGTGATCCAGGACAACGACATCCGGGAGAACGCGCTGGACGGCATCCGGATCGACCGGCCGATGCTGGACACCTCGATCGTGGGCAACCGGATCCGGGACAACGGCCGCCGCTCCGCCCCGGCCTGCTCCGGCTCCGGCGAGGCGGTGCGCTACGGCCCGCGCGAGCTCACCGACGGCAACGCGGACTGGCCCGACGGCGGGCACCGGGGCAAGGTGGTCCGGGTCGGCTCACGGGACGCGGTGGTGTCCGACAACAGCGCCACCCGGCTCTCCCTGGCCGAGGTACGCCCGGACGGCACCACCGGCTGGAACGAGGCCACCCCGGGGCCGGGCACGAGGTACGAGCTGCCGGACGGCCCGCCGGCCTGCGGCGGCATCACCATCGCCGCGCCGTTCGACTCGGCCACCGTGCGCGGCAACCGGATCTGGCACCGGGACGCCGACACCCAGGCGTACGGCATCTGGGTCACCGAGGCGGGCAGTTGCGTCTCCTGCGCGTTCGAGGACAACGACCTGGCCGGCACCGAGGCCGCGCTGCGGCTGGACACGCCGCCGATCGGCGGCCGCTGGGCACGCAACCACAGCGACCGCGACTGACCTCCCGGCGGCGCGGGCGGCACCGGCGGCTCCGGTTCAGCCGGGCCGGCGTCGGTGGTGACAGCCAGCATGACCAAGCTGCCGGTGCTGACCGCGTACGCGACGATCAGCACCCAGAGATCGCCGTCGCGGTGCAGCAGCCTGGCGACGTGCAGGCCGAGCAGCGCGCGCTGATGGTATCGAAGACGCGGCCCGGTGGGCCCCGGCGAAAGCCGCCGACGCCACGATGGCGGCGACGGCCGGCAAACGCGCCGCCAGCCCGAGTGGAAACGCGCCCCCTCGTGCCACCCATGGCGTTCCACTCACGGCACGGACGGATCGCGAGTGGAACACCATGGGTGCCTGGACAGCCCTGAGACACCCATGGCGTTCCACCCAGGGCCCCGGCAGACAGCGAGTGGAACACCGTGGGTGCCTCGAGCCCTGAGACAGCCTGGCGTTGCGTGCACCGCGTTGGGTGGGTCGGCGAGGTGCGTCCGCAGCCGGGAGGGTCGCGGTCCCAGGCCCGCTGCCAAAGCCCGGACGCCGCCAGGGCCGGCACGCTCGCCACGGCCACGGCCACCGCCAGGCGGGACGGGTCAGGCGCGGGGGGTCAAGTGGGTGAGCACCGCGTCGGCGAGCCGGTCCGGGGCGCCGTCGGCGTACCCGACGAACAGGCTCGGCTCGGTCAGCTCCAGCTCGACCAGCACCGGCGTGCCGTCCGGGCCGGGGATCAGGTCGACCCGGGCGTAGAGCAGCCGGTCCGGGCCGCCCGGCACGGCTGCCAGCACCTTCTCGGCCACCGCGCGCTGCTCCGCGGTGGCGGTGCGCGCGTCGATGCGCTCCTCCTTGTAGAGCGCGGCCTCGCCCAGGTCCGGCCCGGTCAGCATCGGACCCTTGCGGATCGCGTGGCTGAACGCCAGGCCGTCGGGCCCGGCCAGGAACAGCAGCGCGGTCTCCCCGGCGGTGTCCACCGCGTCCAGGTACGGCTGGACCATGGTGACCCGCCCGGCGTCGGAGAGCCGCCGTACGTGGGCCACCGCCAGTTCCCGGTGCTCCGGGTCGGTCAGGTCGTAGCGGCCGGTGTCCTGGCTGCCGGCGCTGACCGCCGGCTTGATCACGTACTCGCCGCCTGCCGGTGGGGTCCACTCCCGCCCGGGCTCGACCCACTGCGTCGGCACGGTGGGCGCTCCGGCGGCGGAAAGCTCGGACAGGTAGCGCTTGTCGGTGTTCCAGGCGACCACGTCGGCCGGGTTGACCAGGGCCGGCACGGTACGCGCCCAGGCCACGAACTCGTCGCGCCGCCGCGCGTAGTCCCACGGGGAGCGGATCACGACCAGGTCGTACCCGGACCAGTCGACGGCCGGGTCGTCCCAGACCGCGATCTCGGTGGTGACCCCGCGGGCGGCGAGCGGGCCGAGCGCGAGCCGGTCGTCCGGGTCGAGGTCGGGCAGCTCGGCGCAGGTGACGAAAGCGACCCGGGGTCTCCCCCGGGTCGACTGGTGGTGGTTGGTCATTCGGTTATGTCAACGGGCCATCGTGCGCCGGGCCATCGACCGCCACAGGTCGTTGCTCGGACGCATCTGGTCCATCAGTTCACGCTCCCAGGCGTTCTCGACGTCGACCCCGGCCTTCGCGCAGGCCTGCCGCGCGACGTCGGTGCCGTCGGCGAACTGGTCTGCCCATACCCCGTCGGAACCCACGAGGACGATCCGTGCGCCGCGCTTGCCGACGTACTCGATGACCGCCTTCGCGCCGCCGTGTCCGGCGGCGAACGA
>NZ_JAGPXV010000539.1:0-4151 GCF_018070405.1 Micromonospora sp. D75 | reverse complement strand
AGGCCGCCGAGACGATCGTCGACCTGGCGTACCGGCTGCCGAAGCAGGTCTTCAAGTTCGGAGGTGGGCCTTCATGACCAGGATCCTTGACGTCGAGGTGCACGACGTGCGCTTCCCCACCGCCGCCAGCGGCGACGGCTCGGACGCGATAAACCGGGGCGACTACTCGGCCACGTACGTGGAGCTGACCACCGACGGCGGGCCGACCGGTACCGGGTTCACGTTCACCAACGGCCGGGGCAACGAGATCACCTGCGCGGCGGTCCGCGCGCTCGCCCACCACGTACGCGGACGCACCGTCGCCGAGATCGCCGCCGAACCCGTCGCGTTCTGGCGCTCCCTGGCCGCCGACGTGCAGCTGCGCTGGCTGGGCCCGGAGAAAGGCGTGATCCACATGGCCACCGGCGCGCTCGTCAACGCGGTCTGGGACCTGCGCGCCAAGCTCGCCGGCAAGCCGATGTGGCGCCTCCTCGCCGAGATGCCCACCGACGAGCTGGTCGCGACTGTCGACTTCCACCACATCACCGACGCGCTCACCCCGGACGAGGCGGCGGCCATCCTCGACAAGGGCCGCGACGGCCTGGCCGACCGGCTCGCCGGGCTGGAACGCGACGGGTTCCCCTCGTACACCACGTCGGTGGGCTGGCTCGGCTACCCGGACGAGCAGGTGCGCGCGCTGACCCGCGACGCGTACGCCGCCGGGTGGCGCGCGATGAAGATGAAGGTCGGCGGGCGGATCGAGGACGACCTGCGGCGGGCCCGGATCATCAGGGCCGAGATCGGCCCGGACGCGCTGCTGATGATGGACGCCAACCAGGTGTGGGACGTGGACGAGGCGATCGCCGCGATGGGCGTGCTCGCCGAGGTCGACCCGTACTGGATCGAGGAGCCCACGCACGCCGACGACGTACTCGGCCACGCCCGGATCGCCCGCGCGGTCACCGAGCTGACCGGCGGACGCTGCCGGGTCGCCACCGGCGAGGTCGCCGCCAACAAGGTCATCTTCAAGCAGCTGCTCCAGGCCGAGGCGATCGGCGTGATGCAGATCGACGCCTGCCGCGTCGGCGGCGTGGACGAGGTGCTCGCCGAGCTGCTGCTGGCGGCGAAATTCGGCGTGCCGGTCTGCCCGCACGCGGGCGGCGTGGGCCTGTGCGAGTACGTGCAGCATCTCGCGATCTTCGACCACCTGCGGGTCGGCACGAGCCTGGACGGCCGCATGGTCGAGTACGTCGACCACCTGCACGAGCACTTCACCGACCCGGTTCGCACCCGGGGCGGGCGCTACCTGGTGCCCACCGTGCCCGGCTACAGCTCCACCATGCGCCCGGAGTCGATCGCGCGGTTCCGCTTCCCGGACGGCCCGGCATGGCGCTGACCCCCGACCGGCTCGGCCTGGCCACGCTACGCCACCTGCCGCCGGAGTCCCGGCCGCTGCTGCGCCCCGGCACCGTGCCGGCCGGCATCGTCCACCTCGGCGTCGGCGCGTTCCACCGCGCCCACCAGGCGGTGCACACCGAGGCGGCGGTCGGCGCGGCCGGCGGCGACTGGGGCATCATCGGCGTCGCGCCGCGCAGCACCGACGTGGTCGACGCCCTGGCCGCGCAGGACTGCCTGTTCAGCGTCACCACGCTCGCCCCCGACGCCGCGGCCACCCGGGTGGTCGGCGCGCTCGCCGGGGTACGGCACGCCGCGAGTGACCCGGACGCGGTGGTCGGCCTGCTCGCCGACCCGGCGATCCGGGTGGTCACGCTGACGGTGACCGAGAAGGCGTACCGGCTCGACCCGGTGACCGCAGCGCTGACGGTGGACGCGGACCTGACCGCCGACCTCACCACCGGCCGTCCCCCGCGTACCGTGCCCGGTCTGCTGGTGCGCGGGCTGCTCGCCCGCGCCGCCGCCGACGCCGGGCCGATCGCGCTGGTGAGCTGCGACAACCTGCCCGCCAACGGACGCCGTCTGCGCGGGCTGGTGGAGCAGTGCCTCGCGCTGGCCCGGGTGCCGGACGCGAGCGCCGAACGGGTGCTCACCGCCGTCACCTGCCCCGGCACCATGGTCGACCGGATCGTGCCGGCCGCCACCGACGAGACCCGGGACACCGCGCGCCGGGCGCTGGGCGTGACCGACCTGGCGGCCATCGCCGCCGAACCGTGGTCGCAGTGGGTGATCGAGGACGACTTCCCCGGCGGCCGACCGGCCTGGGAGCGGTCCGGCGCGGTGCTCACCGACGACGCCGGCCCGTGGGAGCGGCTGAAACTGCGGGCCCTCAACGGCGTGCACTCGGCCACCGCGTACCTGGGCGCGCTCGCCGGCGCGGAGACGGTGGCCGAGGCGCTGACGCTGCCGCACCTGGAGGCGGTGCTGCGGCGGCTGGTCGCCGAGGACATCACGCCGAGCTTCACCCCGCCGGCCGGCGTCGACGTGAGCGCCTACGGCGAGCAGGTGCTCGCTCGCTTCGCCAACCCCGCGATCCGGTACCGGACGACGCAGGTCGCCATGGACGGCTCGCAGAAGCTGCCGCAGCGGGTGCTGCACACCGTCGCCGACCTGCGGGCGGCCGGCCGGTCGGCGCGGTGGAGCGCGCTCGTGGTGGCCGCCTGGCTGCGGTTCCTGCTCGGGTACGCCGACGACGGCCGGCCGCTGCCGCTGGACGACCCGCTCGCCGACCGGCTGCGCGCCACCCACGCCGCCGGAGCGCACACCCCGGCCGGGGTGGTGGACGCGGTCTTCGCGCTGCGCGAGGTGTTCCCGCCCGACCTGGCCGCCGACGACGAGTTCCGCGCCGACGTGACCGGCTGGCTCACCGCGCTGGAACGCCACGGCGTCCGGGCCACGCTGGCGGACGCCCGGTGACCGGGAGCACGCCGGGCGGCGCCCGGTGAGCGCCGGCGGGCCGCCACGGGTGGCGTTGATCGGGGCGAACGGGCACGGCCGCTGGCACCGCCGGACCATCGCGGAACTGCACGCGGCCGGGCGGGCGCGCCTGGTGGCGCTGGTCGACGTACGCCCGCTGGATGCCGAACCGGACGCGCCGGTCCCGCCGGAGGCGGCCGTTTTCACCGACCACCGGGCCATGCTCGCCGAGTCCCGGCCCGACGTGGTGGTGATCTGCACGCCGCCGCACACCCACCTGCCGATCGCGCTCGACGCGCTCGCCGCCGGGGCGGACCTGCTGCTGGAGAAGCCGCCGGTGCTCGACCTCGCCGAACACCTGACGCTCACCGCCGCCGCGGACGCCGCCGGCCGGGCCGTGCAGGTCAACTTCCAGGCGCTCGGCTCGGCCGCGCTGACCGAACTGACCGGCGCGCTCGGGCGGCTCGGCCCGGTCACCGGCATCGCCACACTCGCCGCCTGGCAACGCCCGGACGCCTACTACGCCCGCTCCCCGTGGGCCGGGCGACGCACCGTCGACGGCCGCCCGGCGCTGGACGGAGCGCTCGCCAACCCGCTCGCCCACGCGCTCATGCAGTGCCTCGCCGTCGCCGAATCGGTCACCGGCGCACCCGTCCGCCCCGCCCGGATCGCCGTGGAGCGCTACCGGGTGCGCCCGATCGAGGTGGACGACACCACAGTGCTGCGACTGACCCCGCACGCCGGGCCGCCCGTGCTGGCCGCGCTCACCCTCGCCGCCGAGGAACACGTACCCGGGGAGGTGCTGGTCACCGGTGAGCGGGGCCGGGCGGTGCTGGAGTACCCCACCGACCGGCTGCGGCTACCCGGCGACGACACGCCACGCCCGGTGCCCGGCCGCCGCGGGCTGCTGGCGAACCTGCTCGACCACCGCGCGGACGGCACGCCGCTGATCGCGCCGCTGGCGCGTACCGAACCGTTCACCGCGGTGCTGGACGCGCTGCGGGACGCGCCCGTTCCGACGCTGCTCGACGGGGACCTGGTGCGCGTGGCGGGCGACGGCCCGCAGCGGGTGCGGATGGTGCGGGGCGTCGGCGCGGTGCTGCGGACCGCCGCGCAGACCGGCGCGCTGCCGTCCGAGGCGGGCGTGCCGTGGGCGGTCACGCCGTACGTGGTGGACCTGCCCGCGCAGTGAATGTCCCTCCAGGAGAACGGAACGAGTCATGCGTACCCGAACCGCAGTCGTCGCGGCGCTGACCGCCCCGCGCCTCCACACCACCCCCGCCCCCCCGCCCGCCGCACCC
>NZ_JAGPXV010000538.1:0-4173 GCF_018070405.1 Micromonospora sp. D75 | reverse complement strand
TGGCCTCGGCGCTGCCGCCCGCGATGCGCCCGGACCAGATCGTCCTGGTCGACCGGCTGCCCCGCCTGCCCAACGGCAAGGTCGCCCGGCTGGAGCTGCCACCACCACCGCCCCGGCCTACCGGGCCTGCTGCGGAACCCGGCGACGGCGCCCTCACCGACCGGCTGCGCGAGGCGTGGCGGGCCACGCTCGGCGTCGACGCGGTGCACGACGACGACACGTTCGTCGCGCTCGGCGGGCACTCGCTGACCGCGCTGCGGATTGCGCTGCGGGTACGGGAGATGGCCGGGCTGGAGGTGTCCCCGGCGAGCTGCCTGCGCGCCGGGTCGTTCGCCGACTGGGTCGACCGGGTCACGGAGGCGGGACGCGATGTCAGCCCGGTCCGCTGACACGCGGCACGTCGTCGTGGTGGGCGCCGGCCGGCTGGCTCGCTCGCTGTGCCACGCCCTGGCCGCGACGCCCACCCCGGCGCCGCTGCGCGTGACGGTCCTGGCCCGCGACCCGGACGCGGCGCTCGCGCTCGCCCGCGCCGCGCGGGTGCGCGCCACAGTCGCCGGAACCCCCGTCGCCGTCACCGCCCGGCCGTTCACCGCCGAACCCGGCGCCGACCCGGGGGAGGGGTACGCCGCCGACGCCGCCTCGATGGCCCGGCTCCGGCCCGACGTGCTGGTCTGCGCCGCGTCCGCGCAGTCGCCGTACGAGCGGGCGGCGGCGCCGTCGGCCTGGACGGACCTGATCGCCGCGGCCGGTTTCGGCGTGACGCTGGCGTTGCAGGCCGAGCTGGTGTCCCGGCTGGCCGCCGCGCTGGCCGGCGGCGCGCCCGGCGCGACGCTCGTCAACGGCGCGTTCCCGGACGCGGTCAACCCGCTGCTCGCCGCACGGGACCTACCGGTGCGCTGCGGCATCGGCAACGTGGCGACGCTCGCCGCGTGCCTGGACGCCGCGCTCGGCCGTCCCGGCCAGCGCCGCCTGGCGGTGCTCGGCCACCACGCCCACCTCGCCGCGCCCGGCCCGGACGACGAGGACACCGCCGAGGTACGCGCCTGGCTGGACGGCCGGCCCGTCCCGGACGTCGCCGGGCTGCTCGCCGGCTACCGCGCGCTGCCCCGGCCGGAGCTGAACGCGCTCGCCGGGCACGCCGGTGCCGCCCTGGTGGCGGCGCTCGCCACCGGCGACGAGGTGACGGCGAGCCTGCCCGGGCCACTGGGACTGCCGGGCGGCTATCCGGTCCGGCTCACCGGCGGCCGGACCGAGCTGCGGCTGCCGGCCGAGCTGCCGGTGGCGCAGGCGGTCGCCTGGAACACCGCCGCCGGGCGCCGCGACGGCGTCGAGGTCGGCGGCGGCCACGTCCGCTACCCGGAGCGCGCCCGGGCGGCGCTGGCGGCGTACCGGCCGGACCTGGCCGGCGGCTGGCACGCGAGCGAGCTGCCCGAGATCGCCTGCCGGTTCACCGCCCTGCGTGACCATCTGCGAACGGTGCCGCCGGCGCCGGCCCGGAGTGTGTTGGAGGAAGCCCGATGACCGTGACCACCCCGGCCACCCGCAACATGATCACCGACTACTACGACGTCGTCGCGTCGGCCGTGCGCCGATGCGGCGCGGTCCCCGGCGACGCGCCCGGCACTCCCGGCTTCGCGCCCGGCTTCGACCTGCCCGAGCTGACCCCGCAGGTACGCGAGTTCTACGCCGCCGCCACGGTCAGTTGGTCCCCGCTGGGCCACTACGGCGGACACGACCTGACGATGCTCGACCTGACCGCCAACCCGGGCACCCGGACCACGAAGACGTTCGCCTCGATGGTGATCGTCGCCCGCGCGGTGGAACACATCCGGCGTACCGGCGAGCGGCTGTGCATCGTCACCCCGACCTCCGGCAACAAGGGCGTCGCGCTGCGCGACTCGGTGGCCCGCGCGTACGCGGCCGGGCTGGTGACCCCGGAGCAGCTGTCCATCGTGGTTCTGGCGCCGGCGGCGACCCGGCACAAGTTCCGCCACGACGCGCTCGCCGACGATCCCGCGACCCGTGCGGTGAACCCGCTGCTGCGGTACACCGGCGCGGACCCGGAGGGCGTGAAGGCGCTCGGCCGCGCGTTCGTCGACGAGTACGCGGCCACCGCGTACGACAAGCGCGGCGTCACCCTCTGGTACACGCTCGATCTGCGCAACTACCTGGTCGCCGACGCCGCCCGGGCCGCCTTCGAAGCCGACGTGTCGCCCACCGCCGGTTCCCGCTGGCACGCGCACGCCGTGTCCAGCGCGTTCGGCCTGCTCGGCTACAACCTGGGCCGCGACGTGCTGGAGGCGGCCGGCGACGCCGACCCGGCCGACCGGCCCGGTTTCCTGCTCGTGCAGCACCTCGGCACGCCGGACATGGTGCTCAGCCTGCGCCACGGCTCGTTCGAGCGGGACCACTGCCCGGCGTACACGCTCGACGAGAGCCGGGGCGTCTGGACGCAGGACGCCGACCTGCGCTTCCCGGCCGTCACCGACGACCCGGCCGAGGTGCTCGACCCGACGTTCTACACCCACCGCCCGGTGACCTCCCCGGCCATGAACGCGCTCATCGGACGGCACGGCGGCGACGGCATCGTGGTGTCGCGGCGCGAGTGCGTGCGGCGCTATCCGGTCGCCCGGCAGTGGCTCTCCGACGCCGGTCTGACGCTGCCCGAGGACCCGGCCCGGCTGCGGGAGTGGTCGATCCTGATGGCGCTGACCGGCGTCTGCAACGCCGTCGACCGGGGCCTGGTGCCGGCCGGGTACGAGATCGTGGTGCACGGCACCGGCAGCTACTGCGACGACTTCCGGATCGCCGAGGCCGACGCCGAGGTGTCCACGCTCGCCGACGTGGTCGCCGCCGTCCTGGACCAGCGGTGAGCCCGTCTCCGCAGCCGCTCGGCCTGCCGCCGCGGCTCGCCGCCGGGGCGCGCGCCGCGGGCGTCGACCCGGCCGCCGTCGTCCTCACCGCCACCGCCCTGGTGGTACGCCGGTACACCGGAGCCCCCGCGGTGACGCTGCGGCACGGCGACGACCCGGTGACGCTCGACCTGACCGCCGACGCGCCGATCCGGGAGTTGTGCCGGTCGCTGTGCCCGGCGCCGCCGGACCACCCGGTCGACGCCACCGTCGAGGTGAGCCCCGCCCTGGCCGGCGTCACCGTCTCCGGGCTGCCCGCCGCGTACGCCGACGACCTCCGCGCCGACCTGGCCGACGTCCTGTCCACGCTGGACCCGGACGCCTCGTCGGCGGGGCTGCTGCCGTCGGCCCGCTACGAGCGGCGTCCGGCGCCGGACCTGTGGCGGCTGCACGGTGGCGACGGCACCGAGGCCGGCCGGGTCCGCGGCGACACCATCCCGGCCGCGTTCGCCGCGGCGGTGCGGGCGTACCCGGACAGGCCGGCGGTGCTCGCCGACGACGCGACGGTGACCTACCGGGAACTCGGCGCGGCAGTCGCCGCGACCGCCGAAGCGCTGGCCGGGCCGGGTGACGTCACGGCGCCGGTGGCGGTGCTGTGCCGCCACGGCGTCGCCACGATCACCGGCATCCTGGCGGCGCTGGCGTCGGGGTCGCCGTACGTGCCGCTGGACCCGGCGTACCCGGCGGCCCGGCTGGCCGCGATGCTGCGCGACGCAGGCGTCCGGGCGATCGTCGCGGACCCCGGCCACGAAGAGCGCGCCGCCACGCTCGCTGCCGCCGCCGGGCTGGAGTTGCCGGTCGTGTCGTTGCGCCGGGGCGACCCCAGCGTGCCGGTGCCGGCCGGGCCCGCGCGCCCGGACGACCCGGCGTACGTGCTCTACACCTCCGGGTCCACCGGGAAGCCGAAGGGCGTGGTGCAGAGCCACCGCAACGTGCTGTTCGGCGTCCGCAACCACGTGCGCAACTTCGCCGTCCGGCCGGACGACCGCACGAGCGTGCTCACCTCGTTCGGCTACGACATGGCGGTCACCGACACGTTCGGCGCGCTGCTGTCCGGCGCCGCCGCCGTCCCGGTCGACGTCCGCACGCACGGCCTCGGCCACCTCACCGGTGCGCTCGCCGGCCGGGGCGTCACCGTCTACCACTCCACCCCGACCGTCTTCCGGTACGTGATGGCGAGCCTCGGCGAGCACGGGCGGCTGCCGTCGGTCCGCGCTGTCGTCCTCGGCGGCGAGGAGGTCACCCGGCACGACGTGACGCT
>NZ_JAGPXV010000537.1:0-4194 GCF_018070405.1 Micromonospora sp. D75 | reverse complement strand
CCCAGGCCGGAGGCGGGAGCAGGACGCGCTGTTCGGTCACTTCCGTTCGGTCACCGAAGGGCTCAAGGAGCTGAAGCTCAACCGGGAGCGGCGGGCCGCGCTGATCGACGGTGAGCTGACCGCCACGGCGTCCGCCTACCGCCGGCACAGCGTCTTCGGCCTCTCCGTCTACGAGGGCGCCACCGGTGGCGGCCAGGCGGTCTTCTTCGCCTTCATCGGCCTGCTGCTGTTCGCCTTCCCCGCCTGGTTCGCCCTGTCCGACCAGACGCTCACGTCGTGCGTGCTGATCCTGCTCTTCGCCGTCTCCAGCCTTCAGGGCGTCCTCGTCTGGTTCCCCGCGCTGGGCCGGGCGTCGGTGGCCCTGGGGAAGATCAAAGAGCGGCTCGCGGAGCTCGACGCGGGTCTCGGCGGGCCGGGCGCGGGGCGGGCGCCCGCCGTGCCGAACAGCAGGGTTCCGGCCGCCGCGGGCCGGGCGGGCAACGTCTTCGCCGGGTGGCGAAGCATCGCCTTCCGCGGGGTCAGCCACGTCTACCCCGGACCGAAAGGCGAGCAGTTCGTGCTCGGCCCGCTGGACTTCGAGTTCCGGCGCGGCGAGATCCTCTTCGTCGTCGGCGCCAACGGCAGCGGCAAGACCACCCTGGCGAAGGTGCTCACCAGCCTGTACGAGCCGGAGAGCGGCGCGATCCAGGTGGACGGCACCCAGGTCACCGCGGCCAACCGGGAGGACTACCGCAACCTGTTCTCCGCCGTGTTCTCCGACTTCCACCTCTTCGACAGCCTGCTCGGGCTGCCGGCGGGGGAACAGGCCGCCAAGGCGCAGCGGTACCTGGAGCGCCTGCAACTGGACCACAAGGTACGCGTCGACGGGGACCGCTTCTCCACCACGGCGCTCTCGCTCGGGCAGCGCAAACGGCTGGCGTTGCTGGTGACGTACCTGGAGGACCGCCCCTTCTGCCTCTTCGACGAGTGGGCGGCCGACCAGGACCCGGTCTTCAAGGACTTCTTCTACCGGGAACTGCTGCCGGAGCTGCGGGACCGGGACAAGGCCGTCGTGGTGATCAGCCACGACGACCGCTACTTCGACGCCGCCGACCGGCTCGTCCGGCTCGACTACGGCCAGATCAGGGAGGAGGAGGTTCCCCGTGGACAGTCGGTGGCTGGGCGGTCAGGTGTGGAATCCGGACGCTGACGTCCGCCTGTTCTGCCTGCCGTACGCAGGTGGCGGCGCGGCGGCGTTCCGGGGCTGGCAGCGCGCCGCGCCACCCGGGGTCCAGGTGGTGGCGTTGGAGCTGCCCGGCCGGGGCACCCGGCTGCAGGAGGCGCCCTTCCTGCGCCTCACCCCGCTGATCCGGTCCCTCGCCGACGCGCTGACCGGCGCGCTGGACCGGCCGTACGCGCTGTTCGGGCACAGCATGGGTGGTCTGCTCGCCTTCGAGCTGGCCCGGGCGCTGCGCCGCCGCCCGGTGCGCCAGCCGGAGCACGTGTTCGTCTCCGCCGCCGCGTCGCCGGACTCCCCGTCGTCGCGGCCGCTGCTGCACTGCGCCGCCGACGACGAGATCCGCGCGCACCTGGCGAAGCTGGGCGGCACCCCGCCGGAGGTGCTCGACAACGCCGACCTGATGCGGCTGATGCTGCCCGTGCTGCGGGCCGACTTCTCGGTGCTGGAGACGTACGAGCACCGCCCCGAGCCGCCGCTGGCGACGCCACTGACGGTGCTGGGCGGCCGGGGGGACCGGATCGTGCCGCCGAGGGCGCTCGACGGGTGGCGGCGGCACACCTCGGCCCGGTCGCGGCTGTGCCTGTTCCCCGGCGACCACTTCTTCCTCCACGGCGCGCGGGCCGAGGTGGTGGCGACGGTGGCGCGGGATCTCGCCGCCGTCGTACCGCCGCCGTGGGTGTCCGGCGCCGCCGACCGGTACCACCACCGACCGCCCCCGACCACAGCCGCCGCCGTACCCGCCCGGAGCGGGCCGCCGGTGGACCGGAACCCAGGAGACGAGACATGACCCCCCTCGACCCGGCGGTGGACGCGGCCGACATCGAGCCGTTCACGCTGCTCAGTCCCCGGGACCGGGCGATCGTCCCGGCCGGCGTCAGCGACGCCTATCCGCTGCCCGACGTACCGGCCGACCTGGTCGCGCAGGCGTCGGCGTTCACCGAGGTCGACCTGGACGGCCGGCGGATCGAGGACCCGGCCCCGTTCGCGCCGGAGCGTTTCGCCTCGGCGGCCGAGGCGGTGGTGCGCGCGCACGAACTGCTCCGTTGCTCGACCGACCCGTCCGGCGGCACCGAGCCGCTGTACCTGGCGCATCCGGACGCCACGGTCCCGCTGGCCCGGCACGACCACCGCAGCGTCGACGCGGACAAGCGCGACACGATGCTCGCCGCGCTGCTGGAGACCGAACGGGCCACGCCGTTCGACCCGGCCGCCGCCGGGGCGCTGCGGCTGACCGTGATCCTGGAGACCGAACAGACCTGGACGCTGCTGGTCGCCGCGCCCCGGGCGCTGAGCTGCGTGGCCGACCCGGCGGGCATCCTCGCCGAGCTGCTGCGCGCCTATTACGCCGCGGCGCCGGTCACCGCCACCCGGCACGCGCCCTGCGTCGCGGACGCGCTCGACGCCGCCGCCGACTTCGAAGGCGAAGAGTACTGGACCCGGGCGCTGGCCGGCGGCTCCTGCGCCCTGCCCGGCGGCTGGGGCGGCGCGGCCGGGAGCACCGAGCTCACCGTCGACCTGGCCGGGATGTCCGCCGGGCTGGCCGTGCTCGCCGACGCCGCCGGGGCGCCGCTGTCCACTGTGCTGTTCGCCGCCCACCAGACCGTGCTCGGCATGCTCGGCGCCGAACCCGCCGGGCACACCGACGCCACCCTCACCCCGCACGGCGGCGCCGCGCGCCCGGACTGCGAGCGACTGCTGCACCGCGTGGTGCGGCCCGTGCCGACGGCCGCCCGCGCGGCGACCTGGCGGGCGCTGGTGCGCGACGTGGCCGCCAACGAGCGTGGACCCACCGGCTCGCGTACCGGCCGGTCACCGGCGGGCCGGGGCAGGGGCAGCACGCCCTTTTCGAGTGGGACCCGGCCGCCGGCCTGCCCGGTGAGCCGCTGCCCGGCCTGCCGGCCGACCGGGACGGGTACGGCCTGCGGGTCACCGCCGGGCCGGACCGCCTGCGCCTGCGCGTCGCCGGGGAGACAGTCGACCCCGGGAACGCCCGCCGGCTCGCCGCGCTCTACCGGGAGGTGCTGGTGGCGATGGCCGCCGACCCCGACGGTGACGCCGGGCGCACCTACCTGCCGGCGGACGAGCGCGACGCGGTGCTGCGCGACTGGGCCGTCGCGGAGACGGCGCCCCGGGGCGACGTGACCGTGGTCGACCTGATCCGGGCCCAGGCCGACGCCACTCCGGACCGGATCGCCGTCCGGGTCGGCGACACGCGGCTCACGTACCGGGAGCTGATGCGGCGGGCCAACCGGCTCACCCACCACCTGCTCGACCTCGGCGCCGGCCGGGACACCCTGGTCGGCGTGTGCCTGGGCCGCACACCCGACCTCATCCCCGCCCTGATCGCGGTCTGGCAGTCCGGGGCCGGCTACCTGCCGCTGGATCCGCAACTGCCGGCGGAACGGCTGCGCTACATGATCGAGGCGGCCGGCAGCCCGGTGGTGGTCACCTCCACCGTCGAGCAGGCCACCCTCACCGGCCTGTACGACGGCGTCCTGGTCCTGGTCGACGCGGACGCGGCGGCCGTCGCGGCCCGGCCCGACACCCCGGCGACCGTGCCGATCGACCCGGCCCAGCTCGCCTACGTCATCTTCACCTCCGGCTCCACCGGGCGGCCCAAGGGCGTGCTGGTGCCGCACGCCGGCCTGGCCAACTATCTGCTCTGGACCGTCGGCGCGTACGCCGCGCACGGCCCCGGCGGCGCCCCGGTCTTCTCCTCGATCTCGTTCGACCTGGGCATCCCGAACATCTTCACCCCGCTGATCACCGGGGAGCCGGCGCACCTGCTGCCCGAGCCGCTGGACACCGCCGACCTCGGGGCGCACCTGCTCACGGGCGCGCCGTACAGCTTCATCAAGATGACCCCGGGCCACCTGGACCTGCTCACCTGGCAGCTCACCGGGGAGCAGGCGCGGGACCTGGCCGGCATGGTCATCGCGGCCGGGGACTCGTTCACCGCGGCGCTGGCCGAACGC
>NZ_JAGPXV010000536.1:0-4201 GCF_018070405.1 Micromonospora sp. D75 | reverse complement strand
GAGCTGGACACCGTCGTCGCGGTACGCCTCGACGACG
This sequence comes from Micromonospora sp. D75, assembly GCF_018070405.1. Taxonomy (NCBI): domain Bacteria; kingdom Bacillati; phylum Actinomycetota; class Actinomycetes; order Micromonosporales; family Micromonosporaceae; genus Micromonospora; species Micromonospora sp. D75. The sequence goes on along the minus strand of NZ_JAGPXV010000536.1, from coordinate 4,164 downwards.
GCCGGATCAGCGGCCTCTACGCGGTGCGCAACCCGGAAAAGCTGTCCCGCATGACCCGGGAAACCACACTGCGCCGGTGAGCGCGTGGTCGTGGGCCGATCGCCGGATGAGCAGCGCCGCCTCACCCGACGTCAGCGCCCTCGCCATCAACGTGACGGTGCCGGAGGAGCTGCGCTGGACCGACACCCGGCGCGGCGAGGAGTTCACCCTGACCACGCTCAACGTGCGGCTGCTGCCGGACGGGCGGCTCGCCGCGAAGGCGTACGGCCGGCCCACCGCCGGCGGCCGCGGCGCGTACGTGTCGTTCCGGGTGCCCGACCGGCCCGAACTGGCCGCGCTCGTGGCGGCGGCGGCTGACCGCGCCGCCGCGCTCTGGGCCGCGCACGGCGGCCTGGACTGACTCCCGCCTCAGCGGCGCACGCCCACCCCGCCGTAGCCGTGCGACACCGCGGCCTGCGGCTCGCCGTCGGGCCGCCAGTCCGCCACCTTGACCAGGCCCGGATCGACGAGCTCGTACCCGTCGAGGAAGCGGGCCACCTCGTCGCGGGTGCGGGGCACCAGCGGGGAGCTGCTGCGGCGGTAGATCGCGGTGCCCTGCTCGGTGGGCAGCGTCGGCAGGCCGTCCAGCGTGAGGTGGGACAGCGCGAGCACGCTGCCCGGCACTGTGGCGTCGCGCAGCGTCGCCACCGCCGCGTACGGGTCGTCGGCGTCCGGCACGAAGTGCAGCACCGCCAACAGCAGCACCGCCAGGTCACCCCGGAGCACCACGGTGCGGCCGTCGGTGGGCAGCAACCGCCGGGCGTACGCGACCGCCACCTCGTCGTGGTCGACGTAGACCACCCGGGCGTCGGGGCGGATCGCGCGCACCACCTCGTGCACGTTGCCCTGCGTGGGCAGGCCGGCGCCGATGTCGAGGAACTGGCGAATGCCCTGCTCGGCGGCCCAGCGCACGACCCGGCGCAGGAACGCGCGGTTGCTCTGCGCGGCGACGCCGGTGTCCGGGAAGATCCTCAGGACCTCCTCGGCGGCGGCCCGGTCGGCGGCGAAGTTGTGGCAGCCGCCCAGGTAGTAGTCGTACATCCGGGCGACATTGGGTCGGTTCTCAGCCTCCGTCACGCCTCGATGTCTAGCACTCTGCGCGACACACCGCTGACCCGTCGTGTCGATGATCCGGCCGATCCCGCCGTCCACCTGGTACGACGGTGGGACACGCCGTCGCGAGGAGGTACCGATGACAGGTGGACGGGAGACAGTGGAGGTCGAGCCGGCGGTGTTCCGCGCCGTCTACGACTCGCCCGCGTCGCTGCCCGGGCGGCACCGCTGGACCACCCCGGAGGCGGACGTACGCCGGCTGGAGAAGCTGCTGAACATGCCGGCGCGCAGCATCGGCGCCCCGCTGTGGGTCAGCGGCGACGAGCCGGACTGCCCGAAGTGCGGGCGGCGGCCGACCTGGTACGACATCGTCGCGTCCGCGCTGCACGGCGTGCACGACCGCACGATGATCGCCCGGGTGATCCTCGGCGAACGCAAGTACGTGAACACCGAGGTCCCGGACGCGATCCCGGGCGTCCACTGTGCCGACTGCCGCACCCCGATCACCGGGTTGCGCAGCTTCAAGTGCCACAACTGGGCGTACGCGTTCGAGGCGCTGGAGGAGGTCGTCGCCCGGATGTCCGGCCTGCCGGCTCAGTCGTCGCCGCCCGCCGCCTCCTGAGCGCGCCGTTCCGGACGGCGGCCGGGCGGGGCCTGCGGCTCCGGGCCGGGGTCGGGCACCGGCGGCATCGGCCGGGTGACCGGCCCGTCGCCGGTGACGCGGAGCTGTTCGCCGTGGTGCCACAGCTCGACCGCGTCGCCCGGACCGGCGTCCGGCAGCTCGTAGCGGGCCTCCCGCCCGGTGAGCTTGACCCGCAGCCGGTGCCCGTGCCGGCGCAGGTGGAACACCAGCCGGGTGATCCGCCCCGGTAGCCGCGGCTCGAACGCGAGCACGCCCCGGTCGTCGCGCAGCCCGCCGAAGCCCTGCGCCACCACCAGCCAGGCGCCGGCCAGGGACGCCAGGTGCAGCCCGTCCGCGGTCTTGTCGCCCAGGTCGGCGAGGTCCTGCAACGCGGTCTCGGCGAACAGGGCGTACGCCAGGGCGAGGTGCCCGACCTCGGCGGCGAGGATCGCCTGCGCGGACGCCGACAGCGACGAGTCCCGGACGGTCCGCGCCTCGTAGTAGGCGACGTTGCGCGTCTTCTCCTCGGCGGTGAACTCCCCCGGGCAGCGCAGCATGGCCAGCACCAGGTCGGCCTGCTTGACCACCTGCTTGCGGTACAGCTCCTGGTAGGGGAAGTGCAGCAGCAGCGGATAGTCGTCCTCGCCGGTGCCGGCGAAGTCCCACTCCGGCTGCGCGGTGAACCCGGCCGACTGCTCGTGCACGCCGCGCTTGCCGTCGTACGGGACGAACATGGCGTCAGCGGCGGCCCGCCAGCCGGCCACCTCGGCGGCGTCGACACCCAGCCGGGCGGCCACCTCGGGGCAGTCCTCGGCGGCGTCGGCGGCGCCGCGCAGGTTGCGCCGGGCCATCAGGTTCGTGAAGACGTTGTCGTCGACCAGCGCGGAGTACTCGTCCGGGCCGGTGACGCCGGTCAGGTGGAACGCGCCGGCGTCGTCGAAGTGGCCGTAGCCGTGCCACAGCCGGGCAGTCTCGATCAGCACCTCGGCACCGCACTCGGCGAGGAACCCGGTGTCGCCGGTGGCCGCGACGTACCGCAGGATCGCGTCCGCGATGTCCGCGTTGACGTGCAGGCCCGCGCTGCCGGCCGGCCAGTAGCCGGAGCACTCCCGGCCGCTGAGCGTCCGCCACGGATAGGTGGCGCCGGCCAGGCGCAGCTCGGCCGCACGCTCGCGGGCCTCGGGCAGGTGGGCGTGCCGCCAGCGCAGCGCCGAGCGGGCCAGTTCCGGCGCCAGGTACGTCAGCACCGGCAGCACGTAGCCCTCGGTGTCCCAGAGCACGTGCCCGTCGTAGCCGTTGCCGGTCAGCCCCTTCGCCGGGATGGTCCGGGCCCCGTCGGCGCGCCCCGACTGGAGCAGGTGGAACACCGAGAACCGCACCGCGAGCTGCAGCTCCGGGTCACCGTCCAGCTCGACGTCGGCGGTGGCCCACGCGGCATCCAGCGCGGCGCGCTGCTCGGCGAGCAGGGCGTCGAACCCGTCGGCCCGGGCCGCGTCCGCCTCCGCGACGACCAGGTCGGCCAGCTCACCGGGCGGGGTGCCGTCGACCTCCGCCCACTCGTACGCGGCGAACCGGGTGACCCGGATCCGCTCGCCCTGGCGTACCGGACCGGACAGCGCCAGCCGGAACCGGTCGGCGGTCAGCTCGGTGCCGGTGGCGATCTCGTCGGGTGCCTCGACCCGGTGCGCGACGGCGACGGCGACCCGCTGCCCGCTGCGCCCGGTCCGGTGCACGAGCACCCCGTCGAGGCCGTCGTCGCGGCGGATCTCGCCGGTGAGCGGGTCGTGGATCACCGAGGCGGCCCGGGGGTCGTCGGCACGTTCCGGCACCCGCTGGTTGGCGAGCAGGTCGGCGCCGACCCGCAGCCGTACCGGCTCGTCCAGCGGTTCGACAGCCCAGTCGACGGCGGCGACCGGACGGCGGGTCAGCGAGACCAGGCGGGTGCTGCGGATCCGGACACCCCGGCCACCCGGCGAGACCCATTCGGTCTCCCGCCGGACCACCCCGGCGCGCAGGTCCAGCTCCTGGTGGTGCCGCCGGATCGTGCCGGTGCGCAGGTCCAGCGGCTCGTCGCCCACCCAGAGCCGGATCAGGGCGGCGTTCGGCGCGCTGATCACGGTGTCGCTGCGCTCCGGGAACGCGTACCCGCTCTCCGGGTAGCTCAGCTCGTGCTGCTCGTGGAACCCGTTGAGGTAGCTGCCCGGCATGCCGCACGGCTCGCCCTCGTCGAGCGTCCCGCGCCAGCCCACCCAGCCGTTGGCGAGCGCGAAGACCGACTCGGTCTCGCCCAGCCGGTCCAGGTCCGCGCTGGTACGCCGGATCCGCCAACCGTCGTCGCCGTGCGACACGTGCCCTCCCGAGTCCGAAGCCTGGACCGCCACCGAACCAGACCCGGCTGGGAGGCGGCTGGGACCCCGATACCCGTGGCGACCCCGCCCGCACCTGCGGGT
>NZ_JAGPXV010000535.1:0-4205 GCF_018070405.1 Micromonospora sp. D75 | reverse complement strand
CGCCACGTCCTTGTAGAGCGAGAGCAGGTCCACCTCCTGGTAGTAGCCGCCGCCCTCGGCGGGCAGCGCGGTGTGCCCGAGCAGCGCCACCACCGGCTGGTGGTCGAGCTTGGCGTCGTAGAGGCCGTTGAGGGCGTGGATCGCGCCCGGGCCGCTTGTCACCACCACGCAGCCGAGCGGGCCGCCGCCGTACTTGACGTGCGCGCCGGCCGCGAAACCGGCGGTCTCCTCGTGCCGGACCTGGATGAACCGGGCGCGTCCCTCGGCGCGTTGCAGCGCCGAGGTCATGCCGTTGATCCCGTCGCCCGGGTAGCCGTAGTAGCGATGTACGCCCCACTCGGCGAGCCGGGCCACCAGGTAGTCGGCGACTGTGGCGTCGCGGGGGAGGTTGCCGTCGTGATCCGCGCCCATCGTGGTCCCTCCGTCGCGTCGGCCTTGCGGCTCCGTTCCCCGCCCGGGGCGGCGGAAACCCGGCCCGTGCCGGGGCGCCCCCGGCGGGCCGGGCAGAATCGCGTGGTGCCCGTCCACGAGATCACCGACCCCGACGACGACCGGATCGCCGACTACCGCGCGCTCACCGACGTGGAGCTGCGTACCCGCTGGGAACCGCCGCACGGGCTGTTCATCGCCGAGGGGGAGCTGGTGCTGCGGCGGGCGCTGCGGGCCGGCTACCCGGCCCGGTCGTACCTGGTCGACGCCAAGCGCGTGGACCAGCTCGCCGATCTGGACACCGGTGACGCGCCGGTGTACGCGGCCACGCCGGACGTCCTCCAGCGCGCCACCGGCTTCCACGTGCACCGGGGCGTGCTCGCGTCGTTCCACCGCAAGCCGCTGCGCTCGGCCGACGAGGTGCTGGCCGCCGCCCGGCGGGTGGTGATCCTGGAGGACGTCAACAACCACACCAACCTGGGCGCGATCTTCCGGGGCGCCGCAGCGCTCGGTGTCGACGCGGTGCTGCTGTCGCCGACCTGCGCCGATCCGCTCTACCGGCGCAGCGTACGGGTCAGCATGGGCGAGGTGTTCGCGGTGCCGTACGCGAAGCTCGACAGCTGGCCCGGCGGGCTGGACCAGGTCCGGGCGGCCGGGTTCACCGTGCTCGCGATGACGCCCGCGCCTGATGCCGTACCGGTGCAGCGGCTGACCCCGGCGCAGCGCGAGCGGGCGGCGTTGCTGCTCGGGGCGGAGGGGCCGGGACTGACCGCGGCGGCGCAGGCCGCCAGCGACGTGCGGGTGGTGATCCCGATGCGGCGCGGTGTGGACTCGCTGAACGTGGCCGCCGCGGCGGCGGTGGCGTTCTGGGAGCTGGGGCGGGACGACCCGCTCTGACGACCGGCTTGCATGACCATGCGACGGCGTGCATAATCTTCCTTGTGTCCAAGGTTCTCACCTCCCTGCCCATCGGCGAACGTGTCGGCATCGCCTTCTCCGGCGGCCTCGACACCTCGGTCGCGGTCGCGTGGATGCGCGACAAGGGCGCCATCCCGTGCGCCTACACCGCCGACATCGGCCAGTACGACGAGCCCGACATCGCCTCGGTGCCCGGCCGCGCCCACACCTACGGCGCCGAGGTCGCCCGCCTCGTCGACTGCCGCGCCGCCCTGGTCGAGGAAGGGCTGGCGGCGCTGACCTGCGGCGCCTTCCACATCCGCTCCGGCGGGCGGGCCTACTTCAACACCACGCCGCTGGGCCGGGCCGTGACCGGCACGCTGCTGGTGCGCGCGATGATCGCCGACGACGTGCAGATCTGGGGCGACGGCTCGACGTTCAAGGGCAACGACATCGAGCGGTTCTACCGGTACGGCCTGCTGGCCAACCCGCAGCTGCGGATCTACAAGCCGTGGCTGGACACCGACTTCGTCACCGAACTGGGCGGCCGCACCGAGATGTCGGAGTGGCTGCTGGAGCGCGGCCTGCCCTACCGGGACAGCACCGAGAAGGCGTACTCCACCGACGCCAACATCTGGGGCGCCACCCACGAGGCCAAGACGCTCGAACACCTGGACACCGGCATCGAGACGGTCGAGCCGATCATGGGCGTGAAGTTCTGGGACCCGTCCGTGGAGATCCCCACCGAGGACGTCACCATCGGCTTCGACCAGGGCCGCCCGGTGACGATCAACGGCAAGGAGTTCGGCAGCGCCGTCGACCTGGTGCTGGAGGCCAACGCCATCGGCGGCCGGCACGGCCTGGGCATGTCCGACCAGATCGAGAACCGGATCATCGAGGCCAAGAGCCGGGGCATCTACGAGGCCCCCGGCATGGCGCTGCTGCACGCCGCCTACGAGCGGCTCGTCAACGCCATCCACAACGAGGACACGCTCGCCAACTACCACAACGAGGGCCGCCGCCTCGGCCGCCTCATGTACGAGGGCCGCTGGCTGGACCCGCAGGCGCTGATGCTGCGCGAGTCGCTGCAGCGCTGGGTCGGCACGGCGGTCACCGGCGAGGTCACGCTGCGGCTGCGCCGGGGCGAGGACTACTCGATCCTCGACACCACCGGCCCGGCGTTCAGCTACCACCCGGACAAGCTGTCGATGGAGCGCACCCAGGACTCGGCGTTCGGCCCGGCCGACCGGATCGGCCAGCTCACCATGCGCAACCTCGACATCGCCGACTCTCGCGCCAAGCTGGAGCAGTACGCCTCCGTCGGCATGGTCGGCGGCGGGAACCCGCAGCGGGTCGTGGGCGCCGCCCAGGCGGCCTCGACCGGGCTGATCGGCGCCATGCCGCAGGGCGGCGCCGAGGCCATCGCTTCCCGGGGCGTGCCCACCGCCGAGGACGAGGCGCTCGACCGGGCCGCCATGGAGTTCGGCGTCGACTGATCCCGCAGCCCGGCCGGCTCGTCCTCCCCGGCGAGCCGGCCGGTGCGGCCCTCGGCAACGACGGTGACGCAGGGTAGCGTGTCGCCCGTGTTCCCTACCGTGCGTGAGGTCCTGGACCTGGTGCCGATGCGCCACGGTGCGCCACGCCTGGTCGCCGGGAACGCCGGGCTGGACCGGCCGGTGCGGTGGGTGCACATCGCCGAGGTGCCCGACATCGCCACCCTGCTCGGCGGCGGGGAACTGGTCCTGACCACCGGGATCGGGCTGCCGGCCGATGACGCCGGGCTGCGCGAGTTCATCGGCACCCTGGCCGACGTCGGCGCCTCCGGACTGGTGGTCGAGCTGGGCCGCCGGTACCTCACCGGAGTGCCCCGGGTGATGGCCGCCGCCGCCGAACGCCGCGGCCTGCCCCTGGTCGAGCTGCGCCGGGGCACCCCGTTCGTCCGGATCACCGAGGCGGTGCACGGGCTGATCGTGGACGCCCAGCTCACCGAGCTGCGCGCCACCGAGGAGATCCACCAGCGGTTCACCGACCTGTCGGTGGAGGGCGCCGAACCGGCCGAGGTGCTGCGGCAGGCCGCCGAACTGGCCGGCTGCCCGATGGTGCTGGAGAACCTGTCCCGGCAGGTGCTCGCGTACGACCCGGCGGGGGAGAACGCGGAACTGCTGCTGGACGGCTGGGAACAGCACTCCCGGCAGATCCGCCCGGCCGGGCGCACCGCGTACGACCCGGGCAGCGGCTGGCTCGTCACCACAGTCGGGGCGCGCGGGCAGGACTGGGGACGGCTGCTGCTGCGCTGGCCCGTCGCCGAGTCCACCCCGCCGACCCGGCTGACCATCCTGATCGAGCGGGCCGCCTCCACGCTGGCCCTGGGGCGGCTGATCCGGCGCGACGCCGAGGGCCTGGAACGGCAGATCCACCGTACGCTGCTGACCGCGCTCATCGACCACTCCCGCCCGGTGGACGAGGTGGCGCTGCGCGCCAAGGCGCTGGGCGTCGTCCTGGACCGACGGCACCTGGTCGGCGTGGTGGTCCGGCACCGTGGCGACGAGCCGGCCGCCGGCCCGGGCGCCGACGCCGACCCCGAGGCCGGTCCGGCCCGCCTGCGTGACCTCGCCGAGGCGGTCGGCCAGGCCGTGCGGGACGCCAAACTCACCGCCCTGACCAGCGCCGTCGACGACCATGCGGTGGGGGCGTTGCTGGCCCTGCCCGACGCGGCCGACGAGGAGAAGGCACTCGCCGCGTTCGCCACGGCGTTGCGCCGGGTACGCCTGGACGCCGCCCCGTCCCGCCCTCCGGCCACCCGCACCGTGGTGGCGGCCGGTTCGGGCGTGGGCAGTCTGCGCGAGGCCCGCCGCTCACTCGTCGAGGCGCGTCAGATC
>NZ_JAGPXV010000534.1:0-4207 GCF_018070405.1 Micromonospora sp. D75 | reverse complement strand
GGACCAGCCGCCGCCGACGGCACCGGCTGGTCCGAAGGCGTCGGCGTGCTGCTCCTGCAACGGCTCTCCGACGCCCGCCGCGACGGCCGGCGCATCCTCGCCGTCGTCCGGGGCAGCGCGGTCAACCAGGACGGCGCCAGCAGCGGACTCACCGCCCCCAACGGCCCGTCGCAGCAGCGGGTGATCCGCCAGGCCCTCGCCAACGCCCGGCTCTCGCCGGCCGACGTCGACGTGGTCGAGGCGCACGGTACCGGCACCACCCTCGGCGACCCCATCGAGGCGCAGGCGCTGCTGGCCACGTACGGGCAGGACCGGGGCGACGGCGGGCCGCTCTGGCTGGGCTCGGTCAAGTCGAACCTGGGTCACACCCAGGCCGCCGCGGGCGCCGCCGGCCTGATCAAGATGATCGAGGCGATCCGCCACCGCACCATGCCCGCCACCCTGCACGTCGACGAGCCGTCCCCGCACATCGACTGGTCCGCCGGGCAGGTCTCGCTGCTGACCGAGGCGCGCGCGTGGTCGGCCACCGACCGGCCGCGCCGGGCCGCCGGGTCGTCCTTCGGCATCAGCGGTACGAACGCGCACGTCATCCTGGAGGAGGCGCCCGGCGACGACGCCCCGTCCACCGACGAGGCACCCTCCGCCGTCGACGCGCCGGTCGCGCTCCCGCTCGCCCCGGTGTTCCTCTCCGCCCGTACGCCCGAGGCGCTCGCGGGGCAGGCCGGCCGCTGGGCCGACCACCTCGCCCGCATCGACGCCCCACGTCCGGTGGACGTCGCGGTCTCCTCGGTCAGCCGCGCGGGGCTCGAACACCGCGCGGTCGTCCTGGCCGGCGACGCGGACGACCTGCTCGCCGGGCTGCGGGCCCTCGCCGCGGGCGAGCCGACCGGCGCCGTCATCACCGGCGCGTCGGCCCCGCGTGGCCGGGTGGCCTTCCTCTTCTCCGGCCAGGGCGCGCAGCGCGCCGGTATGGGTCGCGGGTTGTACGGGGCGTTCCCGGTGTTCGCCGCCGCGTTGGACGAGGTGTGCGGTCACCTGGATCCGTTGTTGCCGCGTCCGTTGCGGGAGGTGCTGTTCGCGTCGGAGGGCACGCCCGGGGCGGGGTTGCTGGATCAGACGGTGTTCACCCAGGCGGGGCTGTTCGCGGTCGAGGTGGCGTTGTTCCGTCTGGTGGAGTCGTTCGGTGTGGTGCCGGACCTGGTGGCCGGGCACTCCATCGGCGAGATCGCGGCGGCGCATGTGGCGGGCGTGCTCTCCCTGGCCGACGCGTGTGCGCTGGTCGCCGCGCGGGGTCGGCTCATGCAGGCCCTGCCGGCGGGCGGCGGCATGCTCGCCGTGGCCGCCGACGAGGCCGCCGTCGCCGCGTCCCTGGCGGGGCTGCCCGGCCGGCTGGACCTGGCCGCCGTGAACGGCCCCGCCGCCGTGGTGGTCGCGGGCGACGTCGAGGCGCTCGACGAGGTGCAGCGGGTGTGGTCCGAGCGGGGTGTGCAGACCCGCCGACTGCGGGTGAGCCACGCCTTCCACAGCGCCCGGATGGACCCGATGCTGGCCGAGTTCGCGGCCGTCGCCGAGGGACTGACGTTCCGGCCGCCGACGATCCCCGTGGTGTCGAACCTGACCGGCCGCGTCGCCGACGCCGACCAGCTCTGCGACCCGGGCTACTGGGTGCGCCACGTACGCGGCACCGTTCGCTTCGCCGACGCCGTCGACTGCCTGCGCGCCGAGGAGGTCGACACCTACCTGGAGGTGGGACCGAACGGCGTCCTCACCGCCATGACGCAGAACTGCCTCGCCGAGCGCGCGGAGGACGAGCCGGCGCCCCTGCTGGTGCCGGTGTCGCGCCACGACCGGCCTGAGCCGCAGGCCCTCCTGGAGGCCCTCGCGTCGCTGCACGTGCACGGCCGCGCCGTCGGCTGGGCGGGCCTGCTCGACCGGGCCGGCGGCCGGCACGTCGACCTGCCGACGTACGCCTTCGAGCACCAGCGCTACTGGCTGGAGCCGGCGGGCCGCTGGACGGACGTCTCCGGTGCCGGCCTCGGCGCGGCCGGGCACCCGCTGCTCGGCGCGGCGGTCTCCGTGGCCGGCGAGGACATGGTGGTGCTGACCGGCCGTCTCTCGACATCGACGCACGCGTGGCTCGCCGACCACGTCGTCTCCGGCGCGGTGATCGTGCCGGGCGCTGCCCTGGTGGAGTTGGCAGTGCGGGCGGGTGACGAGGTGGGTGCGTCGCGGGTGCGGGAGCTGACCGTGGCCGCGCCGCTGGTGCTGCCGCAGGCGGGTGCGGTGCGGGTGCAGGTACGCGTCGGCGCGGCCGACGAGGCGGGCGTGCGTGTGGTGGCCGTGCACTCGCAGCCCGAGGGTGATCCCGAGGCGGAGTGGGTTTCGCACGCGGAGGGTGTGCTGGAGCCGGCGTCGGCCGACGAGCCGGGCGTGGGGGAGTGGCCGCCGGTCGACGGTGTCGAGGTGGACGTGGCGGGCTGGTATCCGGCCCTGGCCGAGCGTGGCCTGTCGTACGGGCCGGTGTTCCGGGGGCTGCGCCGGGTGTGGACGGGCGGCGACGAGGTGTTCGCCGAGGTGGTGTTGCCGGACGAGGTGGCCGGTGACGCCGCGGGGTTCGGCGTGCACCCGGCGCTGCTGGACGCCGCGCTGCACCCGATCGGGCTGCTGTCCGGCTCGGAGGGCTCGGGCGGGGCGCGGGTGCCGTTCGCGTTCGAGGGTGTGCAGGTGTATGCCTCGGGCGCGCGGGTGCTGCGGGTCCGGTTGACCCGCAACGGTTCGGCGGTGCGCCTGGTCGCGTGCGACGAGTCGGGCGCGGCGGTGGTCTCGGTGGACACCCTCGCGCTGCGTGAGCTGACCGGGGTGTCGGCGTCCCCGGACGCGTCGGCCCGGTCGCTGTTCGAGGTCGCCTGGCAGGCCCAGGAGGTCGCCCCGGCCGGGGACGCCTCCGGGTGGGCGCTGCTCGGCTCGCCCGCCGCCGGCCTGCCGGCCGTCGCTGAGCTGCCGGTGTACGCCGACGTCGAGGCGGTCGCCGTGGCGTCGGGTGTGGCGCCGCGTCTGTTGCTGGTGCCGGCGGGTGGCCTGCGCCGGGCCCTGCACGCCGAGACGGAACCTGCTTCGGTCTCCGGTGAGATGCCCGCCGCCGTCGACAATGGCCCCGAGTCGGTGCGGGCGGCGACGTCGCAGGTGCTGGCGACGGTGCGGTCCTGGCTGGCGGCGGACGCGCTGGCGGAGTCGCGGTTGGTGGTGGTGACCCGGGGCGCGGTGTCGGTCGGGGACGGAGACCGGGTCACCGACCTGGCCGCAGCGGCGGTCTGGGGTCTGCTGCGATCGGCGCAGTCGGAGCATCCGGGCCGCATCGTGCTGGCGGACGTCGACGGTGACGCGGACGCCGGGCTGCTGGCTGTGCTGGGTTCCGTGGCCGACGAGCCGGTGACGTTCGGTGGTCAGGTCGCGGTGCGCTCGGGTGAGGTGTTCGTGCCGCGTCTGGTGCGTGCGGTAGCGCCCTCGTCGGCGGACGGTGCCGTGGTGGGTGACGGTGCGGTGCTGGTGACCGGCGGTACGGGTGCGTTGGGTGCGTTGGTGGCGGAGCATCTGGTGTCGGTGCACGGTGTGCGGTCGCTGGTGCTGGTGTCGCGTCGTGGTCCGGAGGCTGCGGGTGCGGGTGAGTTGTCGGAGCGGTTGTCCGCGTTGGGTGCGTCGGTGCGGGTGGTCGCCTGCGACGTGACGGACCGGGACCAGGTGTTCGGGCTGGTCGGTGAGGTTTCCGCCGGTGGCCGGCTGGCGGGTGTGGTGCACACCGCCGGTGTCCTGGATGACGGGGTGATCGAGCGGGTCACCGAGGAGCGTCTGGCAAGGGTGTTGGCGCCGAAGGTGTCGGCGGGTTGGTTGTTGCATGAGGCGACGGCGTCGCTGGATCTCGACTTGTTCGTGGTGTTCTCGTCGGTTGCTGGTGTGCTGGGTTCGCCGGGTCAGTCGGCGTACGCGGCGGGTAACGCGTTCCTCGACGGGCTGGCGGTCCACCGGCGGCAGCTCGGGTTGCCTGCCGTCAGCCTCGCCTGGGGAATGTGGGACACCCCCGGCATGGCCGCGTCCCTCGACGAGGCGGACCGGGCGCGATCGACCCGGGGCGGCATCACCGCGATGAGCGCCGACACCGGGCTGCGGCTGTTCGACGCCGCCCTGACCGCCGGCCGGCCGGCCCTGGTGC
>NZ_JAGPXV010000533.1:0-4234 GCF_018070405.1 Micromonospora sp. D75 | reverse complement strand
CTTGTGGCGCCCACCTTGCCCCGTTTGGCCCAGTTCACGAGCCACCACAACTCCAAGATCAAGGGAAACGTCACCCCTCCCCTGGAACCCTCGGCGGAACCCTTCGAGTCCAGCGTTGATCTTGCACTTGCCGCCCCGGCAGAACGGGTCAAACCGCTCGGACCGAGGGCCGGAAGTGCAAGATCGCGGGAGTGGGAGTGGGAGTGGGAGTGGGAGGGGCGGGGGCGCGGGTCAGATGGTGCAGTTGATCAGGACTGGTTCGGGGTGGAGGGTTACGCCGAAGCGGGACTGGACGCCGTCTCGGATCTCGCGGGCCAGCGCCACCAGCGCGGCCGTGCTGGCGCTGCCGGAGTGGTTGGTGAGCGCGAGCGTGTGCTTGCTGGAGATGGCGACGCCCTCCGGGCCCGCGTACCCCTTGCCGAAGCCCGCCTTGTCGATCAGCCACGCGGCGCTGACCTTCACCGTGCCGTCGGCGCCCGGCCAGTGCGGCGGCTCACCCACCTCGGCGGCGCGTTCCCGTACCTGCTCGAACACCTCGCCCGGCAGCACCGGGTTGGTGAAGAACGAGCCGACCGACCAGGTGTCCGGGTCGGCCGCGTCCAGCACCATGCCCTTGCCGGCGCGCAGCTTCCGCACGGTGGCCCGGGCTTCGGCCAGCGGCACCCGGTCGCCGACCTCGACACCGAGCGCCCGGGCCAGTTCGGCGTAGCGAACCGGGCCGGAGCGCGGGGACCGGGTGAGCCGGAAGTCGACCGAGAGCACCACCCAGCGGTCGCTGTACTTGAAGATGCTCCCCCGGTAGACGAACCCGCAGTCGGCAGCCGCGATCCGCGCCACCCGGCGTTCGGTCCGGTCGTACGCCTCGACGGCGACGATGGTCTCGGCGACCTCCTGGCCGTACGCGCCGACGTTCTGGATCGGTGTCGCGCCGGCCGAGCCGGGGATGCCGGAGAGGCACTCCAGCCCGGACCAGCCGCGCTCGACGGTGGCGGCGACGAAGTCGTCCCACGGCTCGCCGGCTTCGACACGTACCGTGACGGTGTCGCCCTCCTCGGCCACGGCCTGGAACCCGCGCGAGCGGACGAGCACGACGGTGCCGGGGAAGCCCTGATCGCCGATCACGACGTTGCTGCCGCCCGCCAGCACCAGCACGGCCTGCTCGCGGGCCTCCGCTTCCTGCACTTTTCGCACGATCTGGGCGGCGTCCTCGGCGATCTCCAGCCGCCCGGCGGGTCCGCCGAGCCGGAGCGTGGTGTAGCGCGCCAGGGTGGCCGGATCGGTCGGTTCACCGGCAGTAGCCGGTTCGGCGTAGACGTCTGACACGCCTTTCACCCTAGGCTGAGGGGTAGCCGGCGCACCCACTGGTGGCCCGGTCACCCCCGGGAGGATGGCGATGAGCAGACTGCACCACACGAAGGACTTCTGGATCGGCGCGCTGCGCACGGAGGGTCCCGCCTTCGCCGCGGCGGTTTCGGAGGCGCCGCCCGAGACACCCGTGCTGTCCTGTCCCGGCTGGACGGTCACCGATCTCGCCCATCACCTGACCCGCGTGTACGTCTGGGCGGGCACCGTGCTGACCGCCGGTGGCACCACCCGCCCGGAGCGGCACGACCCGGAGCCGCCGGCGGACCTGACGCCGGCCCAGTGGTACGTGCGGGAGTACGAGCGGATCACCGCGCTGCTGGAGGCGGCGGATCCGGAGGCGCCGGCCTGGAACTTCGCGCCGCAGCCGAAGAAGGCGGCCTTCTGGCCGCGCCGGATGGCGCACGAGACGGCCGTGCACCGCTGGGACGCCCAGCTCGCGATCGGTGCGGGTGATCCGATCGAGGCGAAGCTCGCGGCCGACGGGGTGAGCGAGGTGCTGGACACCTGGCTGCCGGCGGGCCGGCGGGTGCAGCCCGGGCAGTGGCGCGGCGTGGTGCAGCTGACCGCGACCGACGCGGCCCAGGAGTGGTACCTGCGGTTGCGGGGTGAGGGGGTCGCGCTGCTGGACACCGCGACGATCCTGGACCACGACGACCACCGGGCCCGGGCACAGGTGGCCGGCACGGCGAGCGATCTGCTGCTGGCGCTGATGGGCCGGATCAGCTTCGACGCGCTGGACGTGGCGGGCGACCCGGCCCTGCTGGGGGGCCTGCGGGTCGGCTGACGACGGGCACCGGACGGAGAGGGGCGGCGGGCGCCCCTCTCCGTTTCTTTTCGGACAGCTCTGAGAGCGCTCTCTTGACAAGGTCCGTGACCCTCCACCACGCTGTCGTGAGAGCGCTCTCTAAGTTCCGGAACCGCCTTCCACCACCCGTTTCGACGACCCGAGAGGTCAGGACAGCATGCTCACCTTCACGCGCCGCCGCCTGGCGGCGGTTGCAGTGGTCGCCGCCACCGCGCTGCTCGGCACCACCGCCTGCGGCGGCGGCGACGATGCCGCCGCCGACGGGCCGATAACGCTCACCGTCGACGTCTTCGGCCAGTTCGGTTACGCCGATCTCTACCAGGAGTACATGGCCAGCCACCCCGGCGTGAAGATCGTCGAGCGCGGCACCGGCGGCAACCTCGACGAGTACTCCCCGAAGCTCACCCAGTGGCTCGCCGCGGGCAAGGGCGCCGGTGACGTGGTCGCCATCGAGGAGGGCCTGCTCGTCGAGTACAAGGCCAACCCGCAGAACTTCGTCAACCTGCTCGACCACGGCGCGGCCGACCTGAAGGGCAACTTCCTCGACTGGAAGTGGAACCAGGGACTCACCGCCGACGGCAAGCAGCTCATCGGCCTCGGCACTGATGTCGGCGGCATGGCGATGTGCTACCGCACCGACCTGTTCGCCAAGGCCGGCCTGCCCACCGACCGGGAGGCCGTGTCCAAGCTCTGGCCCACCTGGCAGGACTACATCAAGGTCGGCGAGCAGTTCACCGCGAAGAAGACGGGCGCGTCGTTCCTGGACGCCGCGACCAACACCTTCAACACGATCCTGCTCCAGACCGCCGGCAACAGCAGCGGCTACAGCTACTACGACACCAGCAACAACCTGGTCGTCGGCAGCAACCCGGCGGTGAAGCAGGCGTACGACACCACGATGGACATCATCGACTCGGGGCTGTCCGGCAAGTACGGCTCCTGGTCCGAGGAGTGGGTGTCGGCGTTCAAGCAGTCGAAGTTCGCCACCATCGCCTGCCCGGCCTGGATGACCGGCGTGATCGAGGGCAACGCGGGCGCGGCCGCCAAGGGCAAGTGGGACATCGCCCAGATCCCCGGCAACGGCGGCAACTGGGGCGGCTCGTTCCTCGCGGTGCCGAAGCAGAGCAAGCACCAGGCCGAGGCGATCGAGCTGGCCAAGTTCCTGACCAGCGCCAAGGGCCAGATCGGCGCGTTCAAGGCGAAGGGTCCCCTGCCCTCTTCGCCGCAGGCGCTGGAGGACCCGGCGATCCTCGACTCGAAGAACGCCTACTTCTCCGAGGCGCCGGTCGGGAAGATCTTCGCCGAGGGCGCCAAGAGCCTGAAGCCGGTCTACATGGGACCGAAGAACCAGGCCGTACGCACCGAGGTCGAGAACGCCGTCCGCAGCGTCGAGCTGGGCAAGCGCTCCCCGGAACAGGGCTGGACCGACGCGGTCGCCAACGCCGAGAAGGCCGCCGCCAAGTAACCCGAGCAGCGCGTGCGGGCGGCCACCCGGCCACGGGGGCCGCCCGCACGGCGGAAAGGAGTCCCGGGTCATGGCCGTCCAGCTCGACGCCCGCCCGCCGGTCGCACCGGCACCCCGCCCCACCCGTCCCGGCCTGGGCAACCGGCTCAGCCGACTCGACACGAAGTACTCGCCGTACCTGTTCATCGCCCCGTTCTTCCTGCTGTTCGGCGTCTTCGGGGCGTACCCGCTGGCGTACACGTTCTGGGTCTCGCTGCACGACTGGGACCTGCTCGGCGCCGAGCACCCGTACATCGGCTTCGACAACTACACCCAGCTGCTCGCCGACTCGGACTTCTGGCACTCGGTGGTCAACACGCTGGGCATCTTCGTGATCTCCACGGTCCCGCAGCTGCTCGCCGCGCTCTGGCTGGCCAACCTGCTCAACCGGCAGTTGCGCGCCCGTACCACCTGGCGGATGGCGGTGCTGATCCCGAACGTCACCTCGACCGCCGCCGTGGCGATCGTGTTCGCAGTCCTGTTCGGCCGCGAGTTCGGCATGATCAACTGGGTGCTCGACCACGTCGGGATCAGCGCGATCGACTGGAAGGCGAACCGGT
>NZ_JAGPXV010000532.1:0-4240 GCF_018070405.1 Micromonospora sp. D75 | reverse complement strand
GGGCACACCCGGGCGTTTGACCAGATGGTGTCGTGGTTGGCGGTGCATACCGCGAAGTCGGCGGTGTCGCAGCTGATGCGCATCAGTTGGCGCACCGTCGGGGCGCTCGTGGCGCGGGTGTGGGCCGACACCGGTGCCGCGGTGGACCGCCTTGAGGGACTGCGCCGTATCGGCATCGATGAGATCAGCTACAAGAAGGGCCACCGCTACCTGACCGTGGTGGTCGATCATGACACCGGCTGGCTGGTCTGGGCCTCGCCCGGCAAGAGCGCGGCGACCCTCAACGCGTTCTTCGACCTGCTCGGCGATGAGCGGGCCGCGAAGATCACGCACGTGTCCGCCGACGGCGCGGACTGGATCACCACCGTTATCCGACGGCGCTGCCCGAACGCCGTGCGCTGCGCCGATGCATTCCACGTCGTGGCCTGGGCCACCGACGCCGTGGACAGGGTTCGCCGCCAAGCCTGGAACGAGGCCACCGGCCGTGGCGCCGGCCGTCGCGGCGTCGCCGTCGGCACGGCCCGCCAGTTGAAGAACACCCGCTGGGCGTTATGGAAGAACCCGGAGAACCTCACCGACGCCCAGCAGGCCAAACTCGCCTGGATCGCCAAGACCCACCCCCGCCTGCACCGGGCCTGGGCGTTGAAAGAAGGACTCCGACTGGTGTTCACCCTGGCCAAGACCAGCCCGACAGCCGCAGTCGAGGCCCTCGACCGATGGATCGGGTGGGCCCGCCGCAGCCGCATCGACATCTTCATCGACCTACAACGACGCGTCACCCGTCACCGCGACCAGATCATCGCCGCCATCACCCATGGCCTGTCCAACGGCCGCATCGAGTCCGTCAACGCCAAGATCCGCCTCATCACCCGCATGGCCTTCGGCTTCCACTCATCCGAAGCCCTCATTGCCATGGCCATGCTCAGCCTCGGCGGCCACCGACCCGAACTACCCCGCCCATGAACACCCGACCCACACATCCGTCACAAGACCCATAAATATGCCTGAGAGTCATATCGCTCGAGGCCTCACCTTTCCGGAGGGCCGCCGGCCGCCGTCGTGACACGCTCGGCCCGGGTCGAGGCCCAGCGCCGCCTCGCGGTGTGACAGGCGTCGCCTCGAGCGGGGCTCCGGGCCCGTCGGAACAGTCCTAGCGTCGATCACATGGCCCTCGCCGGACCCCGCTGATGGGGCGCGTCTCGCCGCTCCCGCCGCCCGGGCCGCTGCGCACCCTCGCGTACGCCACGCTTGTCAACACGGTCGGCGCGGGGCTGTGGCTGGCGGGCGGGGCGCTCTACCTGACCCGGGACGTGGGCCTCTCCGCCACCTCGGTGGGCGCCGGGCTCACCGTCGCCGGGCTGGTCGGGCTCAGCGCGAGCGTGCCGCTTGGCGCGCTGGCCGACAGGTCGGATCCGCGTACGCTCCGGGCCGTCCTCCAGGTGGGCCAGGCGGTCGCCGCGCTCGCGTACCTGCTGGTCGGCTCGTTCCCGGCGTTCCTGGCGGTGGCGGTGCCGGAGGCGCTGCTCGCGACCGGCAACCTGGCGGTACGGGCGGCGCTCGTGGCGGCGGTGGGCGGCCCGGACGGCCGGGTGCACGCCTTCGCCACGCTGCGCGCGGTGGCGAACCTGGGCATCACCGTCGGTACCGCGCTGGCCGGGATCGCGCTCGCGGTGGACACGCACCGGGCCTACCAGGTGCTCGTGGTCGGCAACGCGGCCACCTACCTGCTCTCGGCGGCACTGCTGCTGCGCCTGCCGCCGCAGCCGGCCACCGACGGCGCGCGACGCACGCCGGGCGCGCCGCGGCGCGGCGGGCGTGGCGGGCCGCTGCGGGACGGACGATTCCTCGCGGTCAGCGGCGCGTCGGCGGTGCTGAGCACGCACGTGACGGTGCTCGTGCTCGTCGTACCGCTGTGGACCGTGGACCGGGCCGGCGCGCCGCCACCCGTGGTGTCGGCGGTGCTGCTGGCAAACACGATCCTCACCGTGCTGCTCGCGGTCCGGCTGAGCCGGGGCGCGGAGCGGGCCGCGCCGGCCGCCCGGAAGCTGCGCCGGGCCGGGCTGGTACTCGCGGCGGCGACACCCCTGTACGCCGTGACCGGCGTCCTGCCGGTGCTGCCGGCGGTCGTGCTGCTGCTCGTCGCGACGGCGGTGTGGACGGTGGGCGACCTGTGGCACGGCGCGGCCGGGGCGGGCCTCGCCTACGACCTGGCCCCGCCCGGCGCGATCGGGGCCTACCAGGGCGCGGACGGCCTGCTCGCCGGGCTGGCCCAGGCGCTCGGCCGGGGCCTGCTCACGCTGCTGGTGCTCGGCAGCGGTCCGGTCGGCTGGCTGGTGCTCGGCGTGGTCTTCGCCGCCGCGGGGCTGGCCGCCCCGGCGCTGACCCGCCGGGCGGTGGCGCACCGGCCGGCGCCACGGGCGCGACCCGTCGGCGTGCCCGGCTGAGCGCGGTGTAGCAGCATGGCGGGATGACCGACCAGTCCTCCCTCACCATCCGCCCCGGCGGACCCGGCGACGCGCCCACGCTGCTGCGGCTGCTCGACAGCGCCACCGCCTGGCTGGCCGAACTCGGGCGTACCGACCAGTGGGGCACCGAGCCGGCGTCGATCGACCCGCGCCGCATCGCCCAGGCCGAGGAGTGGGCGGCCGGGGACGGCCTGTACCTGGCCGAGATCGACGCGACGGTCGCGGGCGCGCTGGTGGTGGGCGCGGCCACGAACTACGTGCCGCCGGCCACCGAACCCGAGCTGTACGTGAACCTGCTGGTCACCGACCGGGCGTACGCGGGGCGCGGGGTCGGTGCGGCGCTGCTGGCGTACGCGGCGGAGCTGGCCCGTGAACGCGGCGTCGGCCTGCTGCGGGTGGACTGCTTCCGCAGCCCCGACCGGGCGCTCGTCCGGTTCTACGAGAGCTGCGGGTTCACCGCCACCGAGCCGTTCGTCGTGGAGCGGCCGGGCCGCCCGACGTGGACCGGGCAGGTGCTGGAGCGCCGGGTCGGCTGAGTCAGCCGATCTCCTCGTCCACGAAGCACCAGCGCCACGACTCCCCCGGCTGGACCGACCGCATCACCGGATGCCCGGCCGACTCGAAGTGCTTCGTGGCGTGCTGGTACGGCGACGAGTCGCAGCAGCCCACGTGCCCGCAGGTCAGGCAGGCGCGCAGGTGCACCCAGTCGGGGTTGCCGATCGCCACGCAGTCCGGGCACTCGGTGGTGGTGGCGGGCTCGGCCGTGCCCGCCTCGGCCAGGTGCCGGCAACTCATTCGACGACCTCCTGTCGCAGCAGTGACTCCTCCAGATCCAGGTCACGATAGGCGCGGGTGAGCACCTCCTCCGGGATCTGGCCGGAGTCGCGGGCGGCCCGGAACACCTCCCGCTCGGCGTCGATCATCTCCTGACGCAGGCGCGCGTACGCCTGGGAGGGGGTTTCCCGTTCGGTGCCGCCGAGCCGCTCCCAGGCCAGGTTGGCCCGGGTGGTGGTCAGCCCACGCAGGCGCTCCACCACCGCTTCCGGCGCGCCCCCGGCCAGTTCGTCGAGGCGTTCCCGGGCCGCCCGGCTCGCCCGCTGCTGCACCCCGGCGGCGGACAGCGCGTCCTGCACCGGGTCGTCCGGCGGCAGCCGCAGCCGCCGGGCCAGCCACGGCAGCGTGGCGCCCTGCCCGACCAGCGTCGCCACGATCACCGCGAACGCCAGCCAGATCAGCAGCGCGCGCGGGTACGGCGTGTCGCCGGCGAGGGTGAGCGGCAGGCCCAGCGCGGCGGCCAGCGTCACCACGCCGCGCATGCCGGCCCAGCCGATGACGACCGGGAACTGCACCGGCGGCGCGGGATCGCGCCGGCGTACCCGCGGCACCAGCCGGGCCAGGTAGGTGGCCGGGAAGACCCAGACGAACCGGGCCAGGAAGACGGCGGCCAGCACCGCGGCGGTGATCGCGGCGATCGAGCCGAGCGGCTCCTCCAGGTCGCGTACCACCTCCGGCAGCTGCAGGCCCACCAGCAGGAACACGAGTCCTTCGAGGAGGAACCGGATCAGCCGCCAGAACGCCGTCACCTGCAGGCGGGAGGCGGCCGACATGAGCGTGGGCAGCTTGTGCCCGATGCCGAGGCCGGTCACCACCACCGCGACCACCCCGGAGGCGTGGATCTCCTCGGCGGCGAACACCACGGCGAACGGCACGATCAGAGACAGCCCTTTGTCCAGCACCGGGTCGGTGGAGCGTTTGTGCAGGAAGCCGAAGACAAC
>NZ_JAGPXV010000531.1:0-4252 GCF_018070405.1 Micromonospora sp. D75 | reverse complement strand
CCCCCACGTACGCCCAGCCCACCGCCGCCACCGCGCTGACCAGGAAGCTGACGGCGGTGACCAGGCCGAGCATCCGCTGGGGTACGTCGAGGGCGGTGGAGATCGGCCCGTACAGCGGGGGCACCAGGCCGATCGCCACGTTGTCCAGCGAGGCGAGCACCACGAAGACGACGACGCTGTAGAACCGGTGTGCCGCGTTCCCGCGCCGGGAGACCTTCGTGCCCGTCATGCAGGGCAGCCAATCAGGTGCGGGCCGGTTCCGGGACACCGCCCCCGGCCGACGCGCGTGTTAAGAAGGGGCCCCTCCTCTACCGCAGGCGTTAAGAAGGGGTCCTTCCTTACTCCCGGGCGTGGGCGTAGCGCTCGCGGATGGCGGGGACCGCCTCGCCGGTGTACTCCTCGGTGTCGCCGACCGACCAGGTGGGCGGGGTGTCGCCACCCAGCGCGACCCAGGCGGCCTGCCGGGCCGCGCCGTCGGCCACGTACTCGCCGGGCGGCGGCACCACCACCGGGCGGCCGAAGACCTGCGGCGCGATCCGCCGTACCGCGGCGGACCGGGCGCCGCCCCCGACCAGGATGATCCGGTCGGCGCGGGCGCCCTGGGCGAGCAGCGCGTCGAGACCGTCGGCCAGCCCGCAGAGCATCCCCTCGACCGCGGCCCGGGCCAGGTGCGCCGGGGTCGAGGTGCGCAGTGTCAGGCCCTTCAGCTCGCCGGTGGCGTGCGGTCGGTCCGGCGTCCGCTCCCCCTCCAGGTACGGCACCAGGACCAGCCCGTCGGCGCCGGGCGGCGCGGACAGGGCCAGCTCACCGAGCGTGTCGAGGTCGACGCCGAGCAGGGTCGCGGTGGCGTCGAGCACCCGGGCCGCGTTGAGCGTGCACACCAGCGGCAGGAACCGGCCGGTGGCGTCGGCGAACCCGGCCACCGCGCCGCTCGGGTCGGCGGCCGGGTTGTCCGCGACCGCGAAGACGGTGCCGGAGGTGCCGATCGAGACGACCACGTCGCCCGGACCGGCGCCGGCACCGAGCGCCGCGGCGGCGTTGTCCCCGGTGCCCGGCCCGAGGAGCACCGGGCCGGCGGCACCGGTTCCCGGGGTCCCGGCCGTACCGGTCGCCGCGCCGTCGCCGAGCACCGCCGGGTCGAGGTGCCCGGCCGCCTCGGCCGGGCCGAGCACGACCGGCACCGTCACGCGCCGGCCGAAGGCCCGCTCCAGCAGGTCCAGCCGGTATTCGCCGGTGCGCGGCGACCAGTAGCCGGTGCCGCTGGCGTCGCCCCGGTCGGTGCGCAGCGCGTCCAGGCCGGGCGCGCCGGCGAGCCGCCAGGTGAGCCAGTCGTGCGGCAGGCACACGGCGGCCACCCGGTCGGCGTTGTCCGGCTCGTGCCGGGCCAGCCACCGCAGCTTGGTGGCGGTGAAGCTGGCCACCGGCACCGCGCCGGTCGCGTCGGCCCAGAACCGGCGGCCGGTCTCCCCGCCGCCGGCCTCCTCGACCAGGTCCCGGGCCGCGTCGGCGGACCGGGTGTCGTTCCACAGCAGCGCCGGCCGGACCACCTCACCGGAGGCGTCCAGGCAGACCATGCCGTGCTGCTGGCCGCCGACCGAGACGGCTGCCACGTCGGCCAGGCCGCCGGCCTCGGCCACCGCCGCCCGCAGGGCCTCCCACCAGGCGTACGGGTCGACCTCGGTGCCGGGCGGGTGCGGCGCGCGGCCCTGCCGGACCAGCGCGCCGGTCTCCGCGTCCCGGACCACCACCTTGCAGGACTGGGTCGACGAGTCGACCCCCGCGACGAGCGGCATGGCGGCCCGCCTCAGCGCGCGCCGAGCACGTGCTCGACGGCGAGCTGGTTGAGCCGGACGAAGCCGAAGCCCTTCGCCCCGGCGGCCTCCGGGTCGAACTCCTCGAACGCGGTCCGGTCGGCGAGCAGCTCGCGGTAGCCCTCACCCGGGTTCAGCGTCGGCGTGGCCAGCTCGGCCACGCGGGCGGCGGCGAGCGCCTCGACCACCTCCGGGTCGGCGCGGAACGCCGCGGCCCGCTCCTTGAGCAGCAGGTACGTGCGCATGTTCGCCTCGGCGGAGGCCCACACGCCGGCGATGTCCTCGGTGCGGGACGGCTTGTAGTCGAAGTGGCGCGGGCCGTCGTAGGCCGGGCCGCCGTTCGGGCCGCCGTGCTCCAGCAGGTCGACCAGGGCGAACGCGTTGAGCAGGTCGCCGTGGCCGAAGACCAGGTCCTGGTCGTACTTGATGCCGCGCTGGCCGTTGAGGTCGATGTGGAACAGCTTGCCCTGCCAGAGCGCCTGGGCGATGCCGTGGGCGAAGTTCAGCCCGGCCATCTGCTCGTGCCCGACCTCCGGGTTCAGCCCGACCATCTCCGGGCGGGCCAGGGTGGAGATGAAGCCGAGCGCGTGGCCGACGGTGGGCAGCAGGATGTCGCCCCGGGGCTCGTTCGGCTTCGGCTCCAGCGCGAAGCGCAGGTCGTAGCCGTTGTCGACGACGTACTCGCAGAGCAGGTCGACCGCTTCGCGGTAGCGGTCCAGCGCGGCCTGGACGTCCTTCGCGACGTCGTACTCGGCGCCTTCCCGGCCGCCCCACATGACGAACGTCTTCGCGCCCATCTCGGCGGCCAGGTCGATGTTGCGCAGCACCTTGCGCAGCGCGTACCGCCGCACGTCGCGGTCGTTGCTGGTGAAGCCGCCGTCCTTGAACACCGGGTGGTTGAACAGGTTGGTGGTGACCATCGGCACGACCAGGCCGGTCTCGTCGAGCGCCTTGCGGAAGCGGCTGAGCCGGGCGTCGCGGGTGGCGGCGTCCGCGCCGAACGGGACCAGGTCGTCGTCGTGGAAGGTGATGCCGTACGCGCCCAGCTCGGCGAGCCGGTGCACGGCCTCGACGGCGTCCAGCTCCGGACGGGTCGCGTCGCCGAACGGGTCACGGGCCGGCCAGCCCACCGTCCAGAGGCCGAAGGAGAACTTGTCCGCGGGGGTGGGACGGGGTGCCATGGCAGACCTCCAGTGGTGGTGTCGTCCGCGATTTGTTCAGCGGTTGAATTAAATGGCGGCGATGTGGCAGTGTCAAGAGGTGACAAGCGCCAGCACGGCCGGGGCGGTCCGGCAGGGCAGCCTGCGCGAGTTGAACCTCGCAGTGGTGCTCCGGCGGATCGCCGCCGCCGACCGGCCGCCCTCGCGGGCCGGGATCGCCGCCGACACCGGCCTGACCCGGGCCACCGTCTCCGCCGTGGTCGACGACCTGATCGCCGGCCGGCTGGTCGCCGAGGCGGAGCCGGAGCCGCGTACCGGTGCGGGCCGGCCGGCCCGGGGGCTGGTGCTCGCCTCCGACGGCCCGGCCGGGCTCGGCCTGGAGGTGAACGTCGACTACCTGGCGGCCTGCGTCGTCGACCTGACCGGCACGGTCCGGCACCACCTGGTCCGCCGCGCCGACCTGCGCCCGGTCTCCCCCGCCGACGCGCTCGCCCGGCTCGCCGCGCTGGCCGCCGAGGCGCGCGCCGCCGCCGTACGCGACGGACTGACCCTGGCCGGCGCGGCGCTCGCCGTGCCCGGCCTGGTCGGCGACGGCGGCCTGGTCCGGCTCGCGCCCAACCTCGGCTGGCGGGACGTGGACGTGCCGGCGCTGCTGGCCGGGCATTCGCTGGCCGAGCCGGTCGACGGGGTGCCACCGCTCGTGGTCGACAACGAGGCCAACCTGGCGGCGCTCGGCGAGCTGTACGCGCGACCGGCCGGCCCCCGCAGCTTCCTGCACATCACCGGCGAGATCGGCATCGGCGCCGGAATCGTGCTGGACGGCTCGCTCTACCGGGGCGCGCGCGGCTGGAGCGGAGAGATCGGTCACTTCCCGGTCCAGCCGCAGGGGCGGCCGTGCCGCTGCGGCGGCCAGGGCTGTCTGGAGCGGTACGCGGGCCAGGAGGCGATCCTGGCCGCCGCCGGGCTGCCCGGCGCGGAACTGCCCGCCGACACCGCCGCCACCCGGCTCGCCGACCTGGCCGACGCCGGTGACCCGGCCACGCTCGCCGCCCTGGCCGACGCCGGCGCCGCCCTCGGGGTCGCCGTGGCGGGCGTGGTGAACCTGCTGGACCTGGACACGGTGGTGCTCGGCGGCGGATACGCCCCGCTCGCCCCCTGGCTGCGGCCGCCTGTGGTGGCGGAGATCTCCCGGCGGGTGCTGACCGCCGCCTGGGCACCGGTCGAGGTGCGCCCGGCCGTGCTCGGGGCGCAGTCCGCAGCGCTCGGCGGAGCCGGCTCGGG
>NZ_JAGPXV010000530.1:0-4263 GCF_018070405.1 Micromonospora sp. D75 | reverse complement strand
AGGTGGAACAGCGCCGGCGCGCTGGAGATCCTCGGCCGGATGGACCACCAGGTGAAGGTCAACGGCATCCGCATCGAGCTGGGCGAGATCGAGAGCATCCTCGCCCAGCACCCGGAGGTGGAGACCGCAGTCGTCGTCCGCCGCGAGGACCGGGGCGTGGCCCGGCTCGTCGCGTACGTCACCGGGCGCGACGGCCGCATCCCGGCCACCGGCGACCTGCGCGACCACGCCGCGGCCCACCTGCCGAGCTACATGGTCCCCGCCGCCGTCGTCGTCCTCGACCGCTTCCCCCTCGGCGGCACCGGCAAGATCGACCGGAGTGCCCTTCCCGCACCCGGCGCCCAGCGTCCCGACCTCGGCGTGCCGTACGTCGAGCCGGCCACCGAGTGCGAGCGCCTCGTCGCGGAGGTGTTCGCGAGCGTGCTCGGCATCGAGCGGGTCGGCGCCCGCGACGGCTTCTTCCACCTCGGCGGCACGTCGTTGCAGTCCGCCGCCGTCGCCGCAGGCATCGACGAGGCCGCCGACGTGGTGGTGCCCGTCTCGCAGATCCACCGCACCCCCACCCCGCACGAGCTGGCCCGCTGGCTCGCCACCGCCCCCCGCCGTACGGACACCGGCTCGACCGCGGGACAGGCCCGGCAGCGCCCGGGACCGGTCCCGCTCGCGCAGCAGGTGGCGAAGTGCCTGATGTCGCCGCTGGAGGTCGTCGTCCCGGTCACCTGGTGGATCGAGGGTGAGCTGGACCTACGAGCCCTCATGGCCGCCCTCGGCGACCTCCACCACCGCCACCAGGCCCTACACGCCCGCTACCGGCGCACCGACCCACCAACCGCAATCATCCCACCCAACCCCGGCATGCCCCAGCTACGACTCATCGCCGACGCCGCCACCGAACACGACGCCCTCGACCAACTCGCCGAAGCAGTACAACAACCCCTCGACTACACCCAAGGCCGCAACTGGCGCGCCGCCCTGATCCGAAACAAAACCACCAACCGAATCCTCTTCGGCATCGGCATCCACCACATCGCCTTCGACGGCTGGTCATACGGACTACTCGTCCGAGACCTCACCCACGCCTACACCGCACGACACACCGGCCACACACCCACCTGGACCCACCCCGCACCCACACTGCACCAGTCCCACGACGAATACACCCGCCTCCGCAACGCCGCCGACCTGCAAACCCAACGAACCTACTGGCGCGAACAACTACGCGACCTACCCCGCCAAGGCGAAGGCCCGGCCACCGCGCCCCTGGAGCAGGCCCTCGCCTGGGGACCGAAGGCGGGCCACACCGTCACCGTCACCCCCGAGGTGCTCGACCGCTGGGACCGGGCCGCCCGCGACCACCGTTTCAGCCGCTCCAGCTACTTCGTGGCGGCCTTCGCCTCGGCGCTGCGCGCCATCCATCAGCAGGACGACATCGCCCTGCTGATGGTGGTCGCCAAGCGCGGTAGCCGCGTCCTCGACTCCGCGTTCACCACCCGGCTCAACCTCAACTGCGTGCGGGTGCGCTTCGACGGGCCGCACGACGACAAGCTGGTCCTGCGGGTCGACGAGACGATCCGCGATCTCATGCGGGCCCAGGACGTTCCCTTCGCGGAGACCGCCGACGATCCCGCCGCCGGGCTCTCCGGCGAGGTGGTCGCGAGCCTGCCGACGTTCGTGTTCCAGGACAACGTGGTGGTGCCGCTGGAGCTGCCCGGCTGCCGGGCCGAGGAGGTCGTCGACCCGTACGCCCGGGAGGTGCCCAACGGGCTCACGGTCGAGGTGCTGCCCCGCGTCGACCATGCTCTCCTGCGCGTCACCATCCGCACCGACTACCTGCCGTACAGCTTCGCCGAGGAGCTGAACCACCACATGCTGCGCTTCCTCGAAGACGGGCCGGCGGGTACGCCCACCGCCGGCTGACCGTCCGCCCCTGCGTACCGGACCGCTCGTCGCCGCGTGGCACGCGGCCCGTTGTCCCGAGAGTTCGTGGTTGTCCCTTCCGGCGCACCCCTCTGGGTGGCGCCGGCCCTGATCGGAGGCTGGCTCAATGTCTGTCGGAATCGTCGGTGCGCAGACCACGGATGTCGCTGGGCCCGGCTTCGAGATCCTCGACCTGATGGGGGACCTGCGCCGGCCGGCCGCGTGGCCGGCCCGGGCGGCCTCCGCGTACCGGCAGGTCGACCTGCCCGTCCCGGCGGGGGCGCGCTCCCCCGGCGCGGTGCTGCTGGCCGGTCTGCTGGGGGTGCTGGCCCGGTACACCGGCCAGGCCGAGGTGGCGGTCGGCCTGTCGTCGGGCGGCGTGCTGCGGGTCGACGTCGCGGACGAACCGGGCTTCGGCGAGCTGACGTCGCGGGTGGCCACGGCGCTGGCCGGACCGGTCGCGCGCAGCGCGGGCGCGGCGGGGCCGGTGGTCGTCGGGCTGGTGGACGCCCCGGTGGCCGAGGTGGGGCCGGACGTGGTGGACGTGGACATCGTGGTGACCGTCGCGGGGGACGGGTCGGCGCTCCGGGTGGACTACGCCGCCGACGGCTTCTCGGCGGACTGGGTGCGGGGCCTGGTGGACCAGACCGTGTCGTTGCTGTCGGCCGGGATCCGGGAACCCGGGGTGCCGCTGGGCGCGCTGCCGCTGCTGGGCGCGCCCGAGCGCGAGCGGCTGCTCGCGTGGGGCCGGGGCCCGGCCCGCCCGGTGCCGGGTGCGCCGCTGCACGAGCTGGTGCTCGAATGGGCACGACGCACGCCGGACGCGGTGGCCGGCGTCGCCGCCGGGGAGGTGCTGACGTACGCGGAGCTGGCCCGCCGCTCGGGGGAGTTGGCCGCGCGGCTACGGTCGATGGGCGTACGGCCCGGGGACGTGGTGTCGCTGGCGCTGGACCGCAGCATGTGGACGCTCGTCGCCACCCTGGCGGTGCTGCGGGCGGGGGCGGCGTACACGCCGATGGACGTGTCCTGGCCGGCGGAGCGGATGCGGATGCTGCTGGCCGACCACGGCGCCCGGGTCGTCCTCACCGTCGGCGAGGTCGCCCCGCGTGTCCCCAGACCTGACGGCGTACGGGTCGTCGCCCTCGATGCCGACTGGCCCACCGTGACGGCGGCCGAGGCGGCCGACCTGCCGGTGGTGGCACCCTCCCGGCCGGCGTTCGTGATCTACACGTCCGGCTCGACCGGGACACCGAAGGGTGTCGTGCTGACCCACGAGCACCTGACGAACTTCGTCACCTGGATGCGGGAGGAGTGCACGGTCGGGCCGGACAGCCGGATGCTCCATTCCTGTTCCCCGGTCTTCGACGTGGCCCTCGGCGAGATCTACACCGCGCTGACCTCCGGTGCCCGCGTCGTCGTCAGCTCCCGCGACGATCTGCTCGACGCCCGCCGGTTGACGGAGCTGATCGCCAAGGAGCAGGCCACCCACGCGTTCTGCCCACCCACGAACCTCGCCGCCGTCGATCCCGCCGACTGCCCCAGCCTGACGTGCGTGACCCTCGCCGGGGAACCCATTCCGCCCCGCATGGCGCACCGCTGGACGGCCGCCGGTGCCCGCCTGATCAACGCGTACGGGCCCGCGGAGGCATCCGTCGCCTGTACCTGGTACGACGCGTCGAAGGGCTGGCCCGGCGCGTACGTGCCCATCGGCCGACCCATGCCCAACCGGCAGATCCGCGTCGTCGACGCCAATCTCGACCTCGTCCCCATGGGCGTCCCCGGCGAGATCCTCATCGCCGGCGCCGGCGTCGCTGACGGTTACCTCAACCGCCCCGAACTGACCGCCCAGCGGTTCGTCACCGACCCGTACGGCGGCGGGACCGCCTACCGCACCGGCGACCTCGGCCGGTGGAACGCCGCCGGAGCGCTGGAGATCCTCGGCCGGATGGACCACCAGGTCAAGGTCAACGGCATCCGGATCGAACTCGGTGAGATCGAGGCGACTCTCGAACAACACCCGGACGTCGGCACCGCCGTCGTCACCCGTCGCGAGGACCAGGGCACCGCCCGGCTCGTCGGCTACGTCACCGGACGCGACGGCCGCGTCCCCGTCACCGCCGACCTGCGGGCACACGCCGCCGCGGTGCTCCCGCCCTACATGGTCCCCGCCGTGATCATGGTCCTGGACCGGTTCCCCACCGGCGGCACCGGCAAGATCGACCGGCGGGCGCTACCAGAGCCGGGCTCGCGCCGTCCCGACCTCGACGTGCCGTACACCGAACCGGCCACCGACTCCGAACGCCTCGTCGCGGGGATCTTCGCGACGGTGCTCGGGCTGGACCGGGT
>NZ_JAGPXV010000053.1:0-16820 GCF_018070405.1 Micromonospora sp. D75 | reverse complement strand
GCGACGGATCAGGTGCCGCGTTCGCCGGGACGATCTTCCTGGTCACCACGCTCGTCGCCCTGGGGTACGCGTACGGGACGGGTCTGCGCGCGCCACGCTTCGCCACAGTGCTCGCCGCCCAGCCGGTGCTGCCGCTGCTGGCGTACGAGCGGATCACCGGGCCGGTCGGCTGGGCGCTGGTGCTCACCGTGGTGGCCGTGCTCGACCTCGCGCTCGTCCGTTCCGCTGTGGTACGTGAGCGGCCGGTCCGGCGTGACCTGCCCGCCACCGCGCCGCCCCCGCCCGTCCCGCCCCGGCAACGCGCCGACGAGGACCGGCCCGAGTCGGCGCCGGAGGAGGTCGGCGAGGTGCTCGGCGGGGACGCTCCCCCGGAGCCGGCCGCCACCGCCCGGCCGGTGCCGTGGCTGCCCGAGCTGACCTGGCTGCTGCACGGCGTGGCGGTCGCTGTCGCGCTGGCGTACGCGGTCACCGGCCTGCTGCGCGCCGCCACCGTCCCGCCGGCCGCCGCATCGGGCGCGGTGCTGCTGCTCGCCGCCCTGGTCGCGCTGGCCGGCACGCTCGTGCTGCGCCGGCCGCCGCTGCCCGATGTCGGCGCCGGCATCCTCACGCTCGCGGTGATCGGCGCGCTCGGCCGGGTCGCCTCGGTGGCCCTGCCGGGCCGGTCCCTGCTGCTGATCTCCGCCGTCATCGCGCTGACCGGGCTCGCCGTCCGGGCCGTACCGGAGGCGGCCCGGCGGGGTCCGCAGCTCGCGTCGGCGGTGGCGCTCACGGTCAGCGGCCTGGTGGTCGCCGGTGGCGCGCTGCGCGCCGGGCTGGCGCCGCTCCGGGCCGCGCTGCCGGCCTGGTCGGCGGACCTGAGCGGATGGCACGCCGAGCTGGCCCGGGCGGTCGGCCCGACCGGCTGGCAGCTCGCCGCCAGCGCGCTGCTGCTCACCGTCGCCGCCGTGATCGCGCTGCCGCCCGAGATCCGGCGTGAGTTCGCGGTGGTCGGCGCGGCGCTCACCGCGCTCGCCGTACCCGCGTCGCTCGGCCTGGGGTGGGCGGCGGCCTGCTGGCCGATGCTGCTGACCGCGGTCGTCGTCGGTGTGCTCGGGCTGAGCGCCGGCACCGAACGCGCGGCGGTGACACACGCGGTCACCGCGGCCGGGCTGGGCCTGATCGGCGCCGGCGCCGCGCTCGCCCGGCCGGCGCTGACCGCCGCGGCGCTGACGCTGCTCTTCCTGGCCGGCGCGCTGGTCTCCCTCGCCCCTCGGGTCCGGCTCGCCGCCGCCGCGACCGACACCGTCTGCGCCTGGGCGGCCGGCGGCGCGGCGTTCGCGCTGCCGGGCGCCGTCGCCGCGTTCGTCGCCGCCACCGCGCCGACCCCGCCGATCGCCACTCCGGCGAACCTGCGCGAGATCACCGTTCCGATCCTCGCGGCGAGCTTCCTCGCCGTCTGCGTCACGCTCGGCTACGCCGCCCTGGTGCAGGTGGCGCAGCGGCACCTGAGCATTCCGCACGCGCTGGGCACCGTGCTCGGCACGGTGGCCGTCGCCGCCGCCGCGTTCGGCGCGCCGGGCGCGACCTCGGCGGACGCCTGGGTGGGCAGTCTGCTCCTGGTCGCCGCCGCGCTGCTGGCGCTCGCGCCGCGCATCGACGCGGGGCGCCGCGCCGACATGTCCCTGGACGGGTCCGACCTGGCCCTGGCCGCCACCACCGTGGCGCTCGTCGCCACGCTGGCCCGGATCGCCGCGGTGCTCGCCCCCGGCGGTCAGCTCGTGGTGGCCTCCGCGCTGGTGCTGCTGGTCGCGGTGGCAGCCCGGGCGCTGCCGGAGGAGTGGCGGCGCGGACCGATCCTCGGCATCGCCGCCGGTGGCCTGCTCCTCGGCCTGATCGCCGCCTGGAGCGCGCTGCGCGGCGGGCTCGGCGTGCTGGCCACCCCCGGCCCGATCTGGGCCGGGGACCTGAGCGGGTGGCCGGCTGCGCCGACGGGCGGGTCGACCTGGCAGGCACCGGTCGCGCTGGTGCTGCTCGCGGTGACCGCCGCCGTCCTGCTGCCGGCGCCGTGGAAGTACGACGTTTCTGGCCTGGCCGTCGTGCTCGCCACGGTGGGCGCGCCGGCCGCGTTCGAGTTGCCCTGGTGGTCCCCGGTGGTGGTGGGCGCAATGGTGGCCACTGTCTACGGCATGGCGGCCGTGGCCGCTGTCGATCCCCGGGCCTCGCTGTCCCGGGCCACGGTGGCCGGTGTGGTCGCGCTGCACGCGGCCGGGGCGGGACTGGTCCGCCCGGGGACCACGGCGCTGGCGCTCGGCAGCATCGCGCTGATCGGGGCGACGGTGGCCGCCCTGGCCCGTACGCTCGCGCCGTCGCTCGTGGACGACGTACGCGCCGAGGGCATGCCGCCGCACCTGGTGCAGGTGGGCGGCGCAGGCGCGGGCGCCGCGGTGCTCGCCCTGCCCGGCGCGGTGGCCGCCCTGGCCGCCGCGTTCGGCCACCCGCCCCAGGTGGTGCTGACCGCCGCGCTGGCCGCCACCAGCATCGGTCTGGCCGCGATCGCGGCCGCGCGCCGGTACGTGCCGCAGTACCTCCCGTTCGCCAGCGTGGCGGTGGTCGGCGCGGCCACCGTCACCGCTGCCGCCGCGCTCGCGGTCGGCCTGCCGGCGGGCGTGTTCGCCGCCGCCGCCGCGCTGCTCGGCGTGCTCGCCGAACTGGTACGGGCCGCCACGGTCCCGCCCGCCGGCTCGGCCCGGCCGGTACGCCGCTGGACCGTCCTGCTGAACGGGGCGATGCGACGTGACCCGGACGATCCGGTGCTGCGCTGGCGGGTCAGCCCGGCCGCCGGCGCGCTCGCCGCCGCGGCGTTGCCCACCGCGCTGGCGCTGGCCACACTGGCGCCCGCGCTTGTGGTGGCGTTGTTCTCGCCGTTCGCGGTGCTGAGCCGGGTGTGGCAGGGGCCGCCACCGGAGCTGCTGACCCCGCCGGCGAACGCGGTGAATCCCACCCACGTGCTCACCGCGCTGCTGCTCACAGTGACAGCGGCGCTCGCCGCCACCGGGTTCAGCGGGGGCCGGCGGTCCCGTGCGGTGCCGGTGATCCTGCCCGGGGCGGCGGTCACGCTGCTGATCACGCCGGTGGCGCTCGGCCGGGGCTGGCCGGTGACCGCGCTGGCCGCGCTGGCGGTGTTCACCATCTCGATGCTCGGCCTGGCGCTGACCCCACCGCCGGCGCTGGCCGAGCCGGGCCGGTCGATCCGGGTGGCCCGGGTGCTGGTCTTCGCCCTCGGGCTGGCCGCCGGTGGCGCCGGGCTGGCCGGCAGCCTCGCCACCAGCGACCTGACCGTGTTCACGCTCGGCGGCGCGGTGGGCGTGGGCGCCGTCGCCGCGCTGTTCGGCACCACCCAGCGCGCCCGCATCCTGGGCTGGCTGTTCGGCTCGCTGATGGCGCAACTCTTCGTGCTCACCGTCGGCCTGAAGTCCGGGCTCGCCGCGGTGTGGTCCGCCTTCGGGGTACTCGCGGTCGGCGCGGCGTTGCAGGTCTTCGCCGCCACGCTGCCCCGGCTGCGCCGCCCCGAGGCGTACCGGGAGGCGGCCACCGTCGAGTGGAGCGGCTTCGGGGCGGCGCTCATCGCGCTGGCCCTGGCGTACGACTCGCCCCGGCACATCGCCGCGCTGCTGGCCGCGTGGGGC
The DNA here is from genome assembly GCF_018070405.1 of Micromonospora sp. D75. Classification (NCBI taxonomy): domain Bacteria; kingdom Bacillati; phylum Actinomycetota; class Actinomycetes; order Micromonosporales; family Micromonosporaceae; genus Micromonospora; species Micromonospora sp. D75. Next base: position 13,155 of record NZ_JAGPXV010000053.1, on the reverse strand, counting down.
GCGGTCCTCGGGGTGGCGGCCACCCGTCCGGGGCGCCGGCCGATGGAGCGCAACCTGCTGTTCTGGGCGGTAGTGGCCTGCGAGATCAGCGCCTGGTGGATCCTGATGCGGGTGGCCGACGTGGCGCTGCCGGAGGCGTACACGCTGCCGTTCGCGGCGCTCGCCCTGCTGGTCGGGGTGCTGCAACTGCGCCACCGGCCCGACCTGTCGAGCTGGGTGGCGTACGGCCCGGCGCTCGTCACCGCTTTCCTGCCCACGCTGGCGATCGTGATCGCCACCGACTCCAGCATGCTGCGCCAGGTGCTGCTGCTGCTCGGCGCCGTCGCGGTGCTCATCTTCGGCTCGACCAGCCGGCAGCAGGCCCCGGTGATCGTGGGCGCCGCGGTGACCGCGATCGCGGCCGTGCACGCGCTGTTCAGCCTCGGCCCGTGGCTGGTGCTGATCCCGGTCGGCATCGTGCTGCTGGCGCTGGGCGCGAGCAACGAGCGTCGCCGCCGCGCCCAGGAGCGCCTGCAGACCGCGCTGCGCGGCATGCGGTGAGCCGATCGGGCCTGGCGGTGCCGGGCCCGCCCGACTCACGCCCGACGCCGGGCCGCGTGCCCGCCGGTCCGCGGCACCTCACCCGGCCGGTCCGCGGCACTCTGCCGGCCGGTCCGCGGCACCCTGCCCGGCCGGCTCGCGGCGTCTCCCCGGCCGTTCAGTACGGTCACACTCCGTGTCGAAGTGCCGGGGCGGGCGGGGCACCTCTCTGCCGACTTTGCTCTGCAGCCACGGAGGCAACGGTCGCCCACCGTGACGAGTGCCGGTGCGGAGCCAATTTCGAGGAAACGCAGAACCGCAGGTCAAGGCCGCGCCGCGTCGATGGTTGCAGAGCAAAGTCGGCGGAGGGCACAAACAGCCGCCCGCCCAGCCGGTCACGCTCAGCAACCAGCCGGGTTGAGCACGAAGAGTGACGAACGGTCAGGTGAGGGAGGCGCGCAGCGCGGCTTCCTTCTCGGCGACCAGATCCTCCAGGCTCGCCTGGTAGGCGGCCATCCTGTCGCGCAGCACCGGGTCGGAGGCGCCCAGGATGCGTACCGCCAGCAGGCCGGCGTTGCGGGCGTTGCCGATCGAGACGGTGGCGACCGGCACACCGGCCGGCATCTGCACGATGGACAGCAGCGAGTCCATCCCGTCCAGGTACTTCAGCGGCACCGGGACACCGATCACCGGCAGCGGGGTGACCGAGGCGACCATGCCGGGCAGGTGGGCCGCCCCGCCCGCGCCCGCGATGATCACCTGAACGCCCCGGCCGGCGGCGGCCCGGCCGTACTCGATCATCTTGCCCGGGGTGCGGTGCGCCGAGACCACGCCCACCTCGTACGGCACGCCGAACTCGTCCAGCGCCTCGGCGGCGGCCCGCATGACCGGCCAGTCCGAGTCGCTGCCCATGATCAGCCCGACGGTGCTCATCAGTGCCCCTCCTGGAGCCAGCGGGCGGCACGCGCGGCCCGGGCCCGTACGTCCTCAAGGTCGTTGCCGAGCACGGTGACGTGCCCGATCTTGCGGCCGGGGCGGACCTGCTTGCCGTACAGGTGGACCTTGGCCCCGGGCTCGGCGGCGAACAGGTGGTGCAGCCGCTCGTCGATGGAGATGCCGCCCGGCTCGCCGCCGAGCACGTTCGCCATCACCACGACCGGCGCGGTCAGCGAGGTGTCCCCCATCGGGTAGTCGAGGACTGCCCGCAAGTGCTGCTCGAACTGCGAGGTCCGGGCCCCCTCGATGGTCCAGTGACCGGAGTTGTGCGGCCGCATGGCCAGCTCGTTGACGACCAGCCCGGACGGCGTGTCGAACAGCTCCACCGCGAGCAGGCCGACCACACCGAGCGCGGTCGCGAGGTCGATGGCGAGCTGCTGCGCGGCGACGGCCTGCTCCTCCGGCAGGTCGGGCGCGGGCGCCAGCACCTCGACGCAGATGCCGTCGCGCTGCACCGTCTCCACCACGGGGTACGCGGCGACCTGCCCGAACGGCGACCGCGCCACCTGCACGGCCAGTTCCCGGCGCAGCTTCACCCGCTCCTCGACCAGCAGCGGCGTGCCACCGGCGAGCAGCGTGGCGGCCAGCTCACCGGCCGCGCCGGCGTCGTCGACCATCCAGACGCCGCGCCCGTCGTAGCCGCCCCGGGCGGCCTTGAGCACCACCGGCCAGCCGGTCTCCTCGCCGAAGGCGATCAGGTCGGCCGGGGACTCCACCGGACGCCAGGCCGGGTTCGGCGCGCCCAGCTCACCGAGCCGTTCCCGCATCACCCGCTTGTCCTGCGCGTGCACCAGCGCCTCGGCCGGCGGGAACAGCTTCACGCCCTCGTCGGTCAACGCGCGGATGTGCTCGTTGGGCACGTGCTCGTGGTCGAAGGTGACCACGTCGCAGCCCTTGGCGAACGTACGCAGCGCGGCCAGGTCGGTGTGGTCGCCGTACTGGACGTCGGCGGCGACCAGCGCGGCGCCGTCGTCCGGGGCGAGCGCCAGCACGCGCAGCGACTGGCCGAGGGCGATGGCGGCCTGGTGGGTCATCCGGGCGAGCTGGCCGCCACCCACCATGCCCACGACGGGGAGACCGGTACGGGAGTCCATAGCGCCGCCAGCCTATAAGGGCCGGCGCCGGGCCGGACCGCGAGGGCGGCCGACCCACTCCGCTCAGGCGAGCTGCGCGATCAGCTCCTCGACGCCGGTCACCGGCCGCTGGCAGACGAAGCCCCGGCAGACGTACGCGGCGGGCCGCCCGTCGACGAACGGTCGTCCGGCCAGCAGCGGCACGCCGGGCTGGTCCGGGGCGCCGGCCACCACCACCGCGCCGGGCGGGGCGTGGCGCCGGGCAGCGGCCACCAGCGGGTCGCCCTCCGGGTCGCCGGTCGCCACCGCGATCTCGTACGGCCCGGACAGCAGCGCCTCGCCGACGGTGGCGGCGTAGCCGGTGAACCGGGCGTGCCGGTCGACGATCGGCGCGACAGTCGACAGCGTCTGCTCGGCCGCCTCCCGGTAGCGGGTCTCCCCGGTCAGCGCCGCGTACGCCACGAGCGCCGCGACGATCGCCGAGCGGCCCGACGGGGTCGCGTTGTCGGTCGGGTCGGCGGGCCGGGTGACCAGGCGCTCGGCGTCGTCGGCGGTGTCGTAGAAGGCGCCGTCCGGGCCGGCGAACCGGGCCAGCGCCACATCGAGCAGCTCACCGGCCAGGCTCAGCCACCGCCCCTCGCCGGTGAGCTGGTGCATCGCGCAGAACGCCTCGGCGACGCACCCGTAGTCCTCCAGCACCCCGGCCGGCTCGCCCACGACCTTGTCCCGGGAGACCCGGCGCAGCCGCCCGTCCACCACGTGCACGGTGGCCAGGTGCTCGGCGGCGTCCCGCATCGCGCCGTCGGAGACGATCAGCACGCCGTCCATCAGGTTCGCGTCCTCGTCGTCCGGGGACACGAGCAGTGCGGCGACCTGCTGGAACTCGGCGATGGCGGTGATCGCCAGCCCGTTCCAGGCGGCCACCACCTTGTCGTCGCGGGCCGGCTGTGGGCGGGTGTCGCGGGCGGCGAGCAGCCGGCCCACCACGTCCTGCCAGCGGGCCCGCACCGCCGGGTCGGCGTCGTCGACGTCCCGGGCCAGCCGCAGCACGCTGCTGCCGTGCTCGAACGTGCCCTCGGCGGTGACCTCGAACAGATCGGCGGCAAACCGGCCGTCGTCGGCCCCCAGCACCTCGACGAGCTGGTCGGGCGTCCAGACGTAGGTGAGCCCCTCGACGCCCTCGGTGTCCGCGTCCAGCGCCGAGGCGAAGCCTTCACCGGCCCGGTGCAGCTCGTCGGCGAGGAACCGGGCGGTGTCCCGGGCCACCCGGCGGGCCAGCCCGTCGCCGGTGAGCCGCCAGAGCTGGGTGTAGACGCGCAGCAGCAGCGCGTTGTCGTAGAGCATCTTCTCGAAGTGCGGCACAGTCCAGTGGCCGTCCACCGAGTAGCGGGCGAACCCACCGGCGAGCTGGTCGTTGAGGCCGCCACGGGCCATCGCCTCGCAGGTGTGCCGGACGATCTCCAGGCTGCGCGCCGAGCCGGTGCGCTGGTGGTGCCGGAGCAGGAAGAGCAGGTTCATGTGCGGCGGGAACTTCGGCGCGCCGCCGAAACCGCCGTTCGTCTCGTCGTACTCCCGGGCGAGCTGGCTCGCGGCGGCGTCGAGCAGGTCGGCGGTGAGCGGGGCGGTCACGCCCCCGACCGCCTGCGCGCCGCCGATCGCCTCGACCACGGCGGCGCCCTGCCGCAGCACCGCCTCGCGCTGGTCGCGCCAGGCGGTGGCGACCGAGCCGAGCAGGCGGATGAAGTTGGCGCGCGGGAAGTACGTGCCGCAGAAGAACGGGGTGCCGTCCGGCGTCGCGAAGACGGTCATCGGCCAGCCGCCCTGCCCGGTCATCGCCTGGGTGGCGGTCATATAGACCGCGTCGACGTCGGGGCGCTCCTCGCGGTCGACCTTCACGCAGACGAAGTCGTCGTTCATCAGCCGGGCCACTGCCTCGTTCTCGAACGACTCGTGAGCCATCACATGACACCAGTGGCAGGCCGCGTAACCGACCGAGATCAGCACCGGCACGTCGCGCCGGTTCGCCTCGGCGAACGCCTCCTCGCACCACGGCCACCAGTCGACCGGGTTGTCGGCGTGCTGGAGCAGATAGGGCGAGGTGGCCTTGGCGAGTCGGTTCACCACCCGACCCTATCCACCATCGCCTTCCGACGCCGCCGGTGCGGCAGGGGTCAGGATGCGCCGTCGGCGCGCAGCGGGAAGACGTTGCCCCGGGCGCCGTCGCGCAGCGACCCGAGCACCGCGGCGATCTTGTCGGCGGGCATCGGCTTGAAGAAGTGGTAGCCCTGGGCGGCTGTGCAGCCCAGCTCGGCCAGCGCGGTGCGCTGCTCGGCGGTCTCGACGCCCTCGGCCACGACCCGCAGCCCCAACTCGTGGGCCAGCCCGACGGTGGTCCGGACGATCGCCGCCGCCTCGGGCGAGTCGGCCATCCGGAGCACGAACGACCGGTCCACCTTCAGCTCGTCCACGGCGATCCGGGTGAGGAACGTCAGCGAGGAGAAACCGGTGCCGAAGTCGTCCACCGCGAGCTGCACGCCCATGGCGCGCAGCGTGGCCAGCACCTCGTCGATGATCTCCAGCTCGCTCATCACCACCGTCTCGGTGATCTCCAGGACCAGCCGGTGCGGCGGGACCTGGTGACGGCGAAGCGCCTCGTCGATCTCGGCGGGCAGTCGCGGGTCGAGCAGGCTGCGCGCGGACAGGTTCACCGAGATGGGGACGTCCAGCCCGTCCCGCGCCCACGCGGACGCCACGGCCAGCGCCTTGTCCAGCACGTACCGGGTGAAGCTGCCGAGCTGCTCGCTGTTCTCCACCGGGCGGATGAAGTCGGCCGGGCCGAGCCATCCCCGGCGCGGGTGCCGCCACCGGATCAGCGCCTCCACGCCGGTCGGCGCGCCGGTGGCCAGGTCCACCGCCGGCTGCAACGCCAGGACCAGCTGGTCGGCGGCGGCCAGCGCCTCCCGCATCTCCGCGAGCAACGCCAGGTGGTCGGTGCTCGCCGCGTCGCGGGAGCTGTCGTACGCGGCGACGCTGCCGCCGCCCTCCTTCGCCTGGTACATGGCGATGTCGGCGCGCCGCAGCAGCTCGGTCAGGTCGGCCGCGCCCGCGTCGGCCACCACCACGCCCACTGCCACCTCGACGGACATCCGTACCCCGGCCACCTCGGTCGGGGCGGCGAGGCGTTCGGCGACCTCCCGGGCCTGGCGCAGCGCGTACGCCAGCGGGGCCGTCCGGTCCTCGACCATCGGCACCGAGGTCAGCAGCAGCGCGAACTCGTCACCGCCGAGCCGCCCGAGCAGGTCGCCCGGCCGGGTCAGCGCGGCGAGGCGGCTGGCGGTGAGCCGCAGCAGCTGGTCACCCGCCGAGTGCCCGAGCGTGTCGTTCACCTCCTTGAACTGGTTCACGTCGAGCAGCAGCAGGGCCACCGGGTGGTCGTGCGGGCGCTGCCGCAACGCCTGGTCCCCCTTGGTGAGCAGCGCCGCCCGGTTCAGCAGGCCGGTGAGCTGGTCATGCACCGCGTCGTACGACGAGCGGGCGGTGACCAGCCGCAGCTCCCGATGCGTGGCGGCGTCGTGCAGGGCGGCGGCGAGCGCGTCCCCGAAGGCCGCCACGCCGTCGCGTTCCCGGGCGCTCGGCGGGGCGGACCGGGCGAACCGCACCCGCAGCCGGCCGACCTCGGCGGAGCCCACGACGAGCCGGCGCATCAACTCGTGCTCGGCGACGCCGGCGCACCCGGCGGGTTCCACCTCCCGGTCCCGGACCTGCCCGCCACGGTCGGCCCGGTACCGGCGCCAGCGTCCCTCGCCCCGGGCCACGTCGACCTCGACCAGTTCGGCGCCGAACAGCGTGAGCGCGCCGGTCACCGCGGCGGTCGCCACGCCCCGCTCGTCGAGCTGGTTGAGCGCGGCGGTGGCCTCGGCGAACGCCCGCCAGGTCCGGCGCTCCTGGTCGGCCCGCAGCCGGTGCCGGTAGGTCTGCTGGAGCAGCCAGAGCGGCGGCGGCAGGAGCAGCAGCCAGCGCGCGTCGAGTTCGAGCAGCGCGACGACCACCAGGCCGACCGCCACGTTGCCGACGAACATGAGCAGCTTGCCGCGCAGCGCGGCGAACAGCGGCGGCCCCATCGGGATGCCGTGCCGCAGCGCGAGCGTCACGGCGCCCAGGAAGGCGGTGGTGAGCAGGTACGTCACCGCGGCGGCGGTGAGCGTGAGCGCGAGTTCCGGGGTGGGCGCGGCGAGCAGCGGCGGGCCGAGGGCGGTCGCGACGGCCGCCGCGAGCGCGGTGGCGGCGGTGAGCGAGCCGGCGATCCCCGCCAGTTCCAGGGCCGGTCGACGGTCCGACACCACCGACATCACGGTCCAGGCGGTGCCCACGCCCAGCAGGGCGGCGGCCGGAAGCCAGCCGGCCGGCACCAGCCAGAGGCAGACCACCAGCGCGGCCTCGCCCCAGGTGATGCTCACCATCCCCGAAGCGGTACGGAAGCGCAGCCGGGCGAGTTGGGCAACCGCGAACGCGACAGTGGCGATGCCGAACCGCGCCGGGCCGGGCAGCGGGTGGTCCACCGGGAGGTGTGGCGGGACGACCAGGCCGAGGACGGCGGCCAGCAGACCGGTGAACGCGACCGCGACGGTCAACACGACGACGCCCGTCGGCGTCCCGCGCAGGCCGACCCGGTCCGGGGGACGGTCGGCCGGCTCGGTGGTCACGGGGCCGCCCCGTCACCGGGCCGGGCGGAGGCATGGCCGGGGGCCGGTGCTGCCTTCGACATCGGCGTCCCCCTTCCGCGCAGGGTCCGGGGCCTGACGGTCCCCCCGGCGGAAGGCTAAGCCAAAGCCGGTGGTCGCAACAGGGGGCGACGACCGGCTTGGGCGTGATTCACGCGGTGTTCAGCTGTTCCGTCGCTGCTGGGAGCCGCTGGGCGTGTTCGTCGGTGAATCCTGCTCGACGAGCCCTTCTGTCGGATCGGCGACTGCGGAATCGGCCCGGCCCGGGGTGCCCTGGTGCGGGAAGCGGTCGGGCAGCCGGCGCAGCCGGGCGTTCATGTTGCGGATCAGCAGGACGGTGACGGTGGCCAGCGCAACGATGAGGAAGAGGCCCATCGGACCGGCCAGACCACCCGTGCGGGTGTCACCGAAGTTGTTCTGTGCGAGCACCTCGACGGCGGTCAGCATGGTGTTCCTCCGATGTGCGACTGCGCACCAGGGTAGACCCCGGCCCGGTCAGTGGGCACGGCACGCCTCCCGTACGCCCGCGAAGAGGTCGGACTCGGGCAGCGGGCTGTCCACCAGCGACCGGGCGAGTTGGAAGTCCTCCGTCGGCCAGGCGCGCTTCTGCAGCTCCATCGGCACCTGGAACCAGAACCCGTCCGGGTCGATCTGGGTGGCGTGGGCGCGCAGGGCGTCGTCGCGGACCGGGAAGTAGTCGGCGCACTCGACCCGGGTGGTGATCCGCGCACCCTTGTCGGGGCGCTCGTCCCAGCGCTTCATCCACTCGCCGTACGGCGATTCGAGCCCGGCTTCGAGCACCGCCTCGTGCAGGCTCATGATCTTGGCCCGGGAGAAGCCCACGTCGTAGTAGAGCTTGAGCGGCTGCCACGGCTCGCCCAGTTCGGGATGGCGCTCCGGGTCACCGGCCGCGTCGAACGCCGCCACGGTGACCTTGTGGGTCATGATGTGGTCCGGGTGCGGGTAGCCGCCCTCCTCGTCGTACGTGGTGACGACGTGCGGGCGGAACTGCCGCATCAGGCGCACCAGCGGCGCGGCGGCGACGTCCACGTCCTGCAGGGCGAAGCAGCCCTCCGGCAGCGGCGGCAGCGGGTCGCCCTCGGGCAGCCCGGAGTCGACGAAGCCGAGCCACGCCTGCTCGACGCCGAGGATCGCCCGGGCGGCGTCCATCTCGGCCCGCCGGATGTCACCGATGTTGGCCCACACGTCGGGGCGGTCCATCTTCGGGTTGAGCACGCTGCCCCGTTCGCCACCGGTCGCGGTGACGACGAGGACGTCCACCCCCTCGGCGACGTATTTCGCCATGGTGGCGGCACCCTTGCTCGACTCGTCGTCGGGATGGGCGTGCACCGCCATGAGACGCAGCTGTTCTGCCACCTTCGGCGCTCCTCGTCTGTGCCCGCCGACCACCCTCCGGTCGGCTGACCTGCCGGAATCTCCCCCCGCGCCCGCGAAAGCCCCCGTGACGGCCGGTCGGGGGCCGCCACCGGAGTGGCCAGGGCCACGCCCGCCGGTCCAGGCCGACCTGCCATCCTTGACTCAGCGCCGGGCTGGGAAGATGGACCTAGCCATTCTTGCCGATGCCGCCGACAACAACGCCAGGAGATACCCGCCGGTGAGCGAGACGCACGCCACAGTCGCCGCGGAGGCGCCGGTCTACCCGCCCGGCCGGTACGGCCGACGCCGGGAGCCGGGGCGCCGCCGGCCGGTCCTGCTCGCCCTGACGGTGGCGGTCCTGCTCGCCGTCCTCGGGCTGGGCGCGGCGAAGCTCTACTACCAGTACGGCGACCCGGAGTACCAGGGCGAGATGATCAGCTACTCCGACATCACCGACTCCCGGGTGACAGTCGACTTCCGGGTCACCGTGCCGCCGGGTGGCTCCGCCACCTGTCTGCTGCGGGCCCGCTCGCACGACGGCGCCCAGGTGGGCAGCATCGAGACCACTGTGAGCGCCGAGCCGGGCCAGCGCCACATCCGGACCCGCCAGGAGGTGCCCACGAGCGCCCGGCCGTTCATCGGTGAGGTGTTGCGCTGCCGGCCGGCCGGCTGAGCCGGAGCGCCGGCGAGCCGCCGGCAACCGCACCCCGGTCCCGTCGCCGGCACCGGGGTGATTGAGCACACCTCGACGTGTGCGGCACTGGTAGCCTTGCAAGTTCACCTGTCAGCCAGTCCGCACCAACCGAGGAGACCGCCTGTGTCCACAAATGGAAACGAGGCGCCCGCCACCTGGCTGTCCCAGGACGCCTACGACCGTCTGCAGGCAGAGCTCGACGAGCTGATCGCCAACCGGCCGGTCATCGCTGCCGAGATCAACGCCCGGCGCGAGGAGGGCGACCTGCGGGAGAACGGTGGCTACCACGCCGCCCGCGAGGAGCAGGGCAAGGCCGAGGGCCGCATTCTCTACCTCAAGGAGCTGCTGCGCACCGCCAAGGTCGGTGAGGCTCCGGACACCGATGCGGTGTCGCCGGGCATGGTCGTGACGATCTACTTCGACGACGACGCGGACGACAGCGAGACGTTCCTGCTCGGCTCCCGGGAGATCGCCTCCACCACCGACCTGACGGTGTACAGCCCCGAGTCCGCGCTCGGCCAGGCCATCCTCGGCGGCAAGGCGGGGCAGACCTGCACCTACACCGCGCCGAGCGGCGCCGATATCAAGGTGACCATCGTCTCCTTCGAGCCGTACAGCGGCTGACCTTCCGGACCCGCGCCGGATGGCTCGGGTCCCGAACCCGACCGAGGCTGACAGGCTCCTCGGACCCGAGCCGCACACCCGAACGCCCCGACCGGATCATCCGGCCGGGGCGTTCGCGTTCCGCTGTGACGTCGGTGTTCCACCGAGGGGCTCAGCCCTCGCCGGTGAAGACCACCTGGTAGCCGCTGGCCCGCAACGCGCTGATCAGGGTGTCCGAGTGCTCCACCCCGCGCGTCTCCACGGACAGGGCTACCTCCACCTCGCCCAGGCGCAGGTGCGGGTTGGCCCGCTGGTGCACCACGTCCACCACGTTGGCCCGGTGCTCGGCGATCTCGCCGAGCAGCGAGGCGAGCTGGCCGGGCCGGTCGACGCAGCGCACCGTGATCCGCAGGAAACGGCCGGCCGCCGCCAGACCGTGCTCGATCACCCGGAGCATGAGCAGCGGATCGATGTTGCCGCCGGAGAGCACCGCGACCACCGGCGCGGTCACCTCCACCGCGCCGGACAGCAGCGCCGCCACCCCTACCGCGCCGGCCGGCTCGACCACCTGCTTGCCGCGTTCGAGCAGCATCAGCAGCGCCCGGGAGATGTCCTCCTCGGAGACCGTGACGACGTCGTCGACGAGCTTGCGGACGTGGGTGAAGGTCAGCTCCCCCGGCCGGCCGACGGCGATCCCGTCGGCGATCGTCGCGAACGAGGGCAGGCGTACCGGCTCGCCGGCCCGCAGCGAGGGCGGGAAGGCGGCGGCGCTCGCCGCCTGGACCCCGATCACCCGTACGTCGGGACGCAGCGCCTTGGCCGCCACCGCCATCCCGGAGACCAGTCCGCCACCGCCCACCCCGGTCACGATGGTGCGCACGTCCGGGCACTGTTCGAGGATCTCCAGCGCGACGGTGCCCTGACCGGCGATCACGTCCGCGTGGTCGAACGGGTGGATGAACACCGCACCGGTCCGCTCGGCGAAGGTCTGCGCCGCGACGAGCGACTCGTCCACCGTGTTGCCGACCAGCTCGACCTGCGCGCCGTACCCCTTGGTCGCGGCGACCTTCGGCAGCGGCGCGTTCACCGGCATGAAGACGGTGGCGTGCGCGCCGACCAGCCCGGCGGCGAGCGCCACCCCCTGGGCGTGGTTGCCGGCGCTCGCCGCGACCACGCCCCGGGCCCGCTCCTCGGCCGAGAGGCGGGAGATCCGCACGTACGCGCCACGCACCTTGTACGACCCGGCGCGTTGCAGGTTCTCGCACTTGAGCCAGACCGGCCCGCCGAGCGCGGCGCTGAGCGGCCGGGACGGCTCCAGCGGGGTGGTACGGGTGACACCGCCGAGCAGTTCCCGCGCAGCTTGAACGTCGGCGAGACCGACCAGTTCCGTCATGCCCCGATCGTGCCACCCGGCCCCGGTGGGATTTGCGCCGACGTGGCCGACGGCGCGGGCGGCACCGACGCGACGGAAGCGGGCCGGTCGGGGCGCCCCGGCCCGCCCGGCTGACCCGGCCACGCCGGCTGACCCGGCCACGCCGGCTGACCCGGCCACGCGGGCACGGCCCGGGCGAGCCGGTCCTGCTGGGCGGCGGAGATCCGGCGGATCAGCACGACGAACGCGATCCCGGCGACCAGGCAGGCCAACGCCGGCACCAGCCGGGGCGCGAGCGCCTCCTCGTAGTAGCGCACGTACGTGCCGAACTCCGCGTCGTTGCGGGGCAGCTCGGTCAGCCGGTCGTACCGCTGCTGCTGCGCCTGCGCGACGAACCGGTCACCGATCAGGAACACCAGCCAGCTCACCCACCACACCCCGACCAGCCACGACTGGCGGCGCTGCCAGACGCTGTTCCGGAGCAGGTCGGCGAGCACCCGGGCCGGCACCACGAGGTTGGCGAACGGCACCAGCCAGCCGGCGATCGACCACGCCGGGCTCAGGCTCGGCACGGCGCCCGGGAAGGCGTCCAGGTTCTTGCGCGCCCGCCAGGTCCAGATCACCACGAGCGTCCCCGCGGTCAGCAGGGCGAGCAGGTAGGGCAGGGTGAACAGCACCTCGACCAGCACCGCGCCGAGCAGCACGTCCCGGTCGAGCTGCTCGGCGGCCGAGCGGGCCATCCGCACACCAACCAGCGGGAACAGAGCCGTGAGCAGGTAGCAGAGGGTGGCGGCGCCGACCGCGGACGCCCCGGCCACCGCCAGTCCGCGCACGCCGTACGTGGGCGCGCCGGGACTCACGGCGGGTTGGCCGACGCGCGTACCGCAGCGCTGGCACTCCTCAAAGGCCGGGGACGTGGCGTCCCCGCAGGTCTGGCAGTTCATCGGGGACCGTCCGAGTTGGTGTGCGCGACAGGGTGCGCACACGCTAGACGATCACGCGGTGGCCGGCGACCCCGTTCCGACGCGGGGGTAGCCGGGGGCGTGCCGCGCCCACGGCGCCTGCATCTCGAACTGACCGGCCACGCCGAGCAGCAGCAGCTCGGAGCCGGGCGGGCCGACGAACTGCACGCCCACCGGCAGCCCGTCCGGGCGGCGGCCGACCGGCACCACGATCGACGGCAGCCCGGCGATGTTCCACGGCGCCGCGTACGGGGCGTACCTGATGTTCGCCGACATGTTCGCCAGCCAGGAGCGGCCGGACCAGCCGGCGGCCTCCGGCGGCGGCCCGGCCAGCGCCGGGGTGAGCAGCAGGTCGATCGAGTTGTCCGCGAAGAAGTTCACCGACCGTTCGCGCCAGGCGGTCCGGTCGGCCTCCCGCACGTACCCCCGGCGCTGCGCCCACTCGCCGAGCGTGACGTGCCGGCGGCTGCGGCGCTGGAGCTGGCGCGGGGCGACCCCGGCGGCGCGCACGTCGGCGGCGGCCGCCGCGAACCAGGTGGCGATGCCCTGCAGGCCGAGCCGGGTCGGGTATACCGGGTCGGTGGGCACGGTGTCGTGACCGGCGGCGGCGAGCAGGCGGCCGGCGGCGGCCACCGCGTCCCGGTTCGGGGCGTCCGGCGAGACGCCGCGCACCGGCGAGCGCAGCGAGACGCCGACCCGTAGCCGCGCCGGCGGGACCAGCTTGTCCGGCCGGCGACCGGCCAGCACCGAGAAACCGACCACCGCGTCGGCCACGGTGCTGGTGAGCATGCCGTGCTCGGTCAGGCCGAACCAGTCGTCCGCGCCGAGCTGGCAGGGC
>NZ_JAGPXV010000529.1:0-4267 GCF_018070405.1 Micromonospora sp. D75 | reverse complement strand
CCGCCCCCCCCCCGACGAGGCACCCCGGGTGGCGGACTGCCGCCGCCCGGCGGTGCTGCGCCGGCGGCTGACCGCGCTGCGGGACCGGCTCACCGCCGAGCTGGGCCCGCTGGACGCGCCGCCGGTCCAGGACTGCCTGCCCGCGTACGCGGCCTTCGCGCGCCGGGTGGCGATCGTCGACCGGACCTGGCTGGCATCCGCGCTGCGCGAGGGCACCTGCGTGTTCGAGGGCGCGCAGGGGGTGCTGCTGGACGAGTGGCACGGCTTCCACCCGTACACGACGTGGAGCACCACGACGTTCGCCAACGCCGAGACGCTGCTCGCCGAGGCGGGGATGGCCGGTACCGCGCAGCGGCTCGGCGTGCTGCGCACGACCACCACGCGGCACGGTCCCGGGCCGCTGGTCACCGAGGACGCGGCGCTGCCGTTCCGCGACCGGCACAACGGGACGAACCCCTGGCAGGGCCGGTTCCGGTTCGGGCACTTCGACGCGGTCGCCCACCGGTACGCGCTGGAGGTCGCGGGTGGGGTGGACGGGCTGGCGCTGACCCACCTCGACCTGGCCGGGTCCGAGCTGCGGATCTGCCGCCGGTACGAGGGCCTGGACCGGCTCGTCCCCGGCCCGGCCGGTGACCTGGACCGGCAGGCGGCGCTCACGCAGCGGCTGCTGCGGGCCCGGCCGGTGCTGGACTCGGCGCCCGCCGACTGGGCGGGGGCGGTCTCGGAGGCGCTGGGGGCGCCGGTGGTGCTCACGTCGCGCGGGCCCACGGCCGAGGAGAAGGAAGGGCCCCTTGTTAACGCCTTTTGTATGGGAAGGGCCCCTGCTTAACACCGCACCACCGAGCATGGGTGCATGGGGGACGCGCTCGACCTGCTGCACCACACGGTGACCTCACCGTGGGTGTACCTGGTGATCATCGCGGTCACCGCCGTCGACGCGTTCTTCCCGGCGGTGCCCGGCGAGACCGTGGTGATCACGGCCGGGGTCTTCGCGGCGGGCGGCGAGCCGGACCTGGCGCTGGTGATCGTGACCGCCGCGTTCGGCGCGCTCGTCGGCGATCACGTCTCCTACGCGATCGGGCGCGGCGGCGGCGCGCACCGGCTGGCCCGCTTCCCGGCGGACAGCCGGCGGCGGGCCGGCTCCGAGTGGGCCCGCCGGGCCGTCGACAGGCGCGGCGGGATGATCCTGACCACCGCCCGGTACGTCCCCGGCGGCCGCACCGCCGTCACGCTGACCATGGGTGCGGTCCGCTATCCGGTGCGGATGTTCCTGCTGTACGACGCGCTGGCCTGCGCGACCTGGGGGATCTACTGCACGCTGCTCGGCTACTTCGGCGGCCTGGCGTTCGAGCACAACCCCGTCTCCGGGCTCCTCGCCGGGGTCGCCATCTCGCTCGCGGTCACCGGTCTGTTCGAGGCCGCCCGCTGGGGCCGGCGGCGGGCACACCGGCGAGCCGCCGCGCGCCGCGACTGTTAAAAAGGGGCCCTTCCACTACCGGAGGCGTTAAGAAGGGGCCCTTCCTTACACAGCACCGGGGTGCCAGGTGGCGCCGCGCAACAGCTGGTCGGCGCCGAGCCAGGCCACGTTCATCATCCGGGTCGCGGTCTTGCCGGCATCGGCCTCCGGGTGGTCGGCCAGCCAGTCGGCGAGCGACTCGGAGGCGCCGACGAGCGCGTACGAGACCACCTCCAGGTCGGTGGCGCCGACCTCCCGTCCGGCGGCGCGCAGCGCGTGGTCGAGCATCCCGGCCACCACCTCGACCAGCCGTCCCCGCATGGCGGCGAGTTCGGCGGCGAACGGCTGCGAGCCGCGGGCCTGCCGGTAGAGCACGGCCCAGCCGTCCCGGTGCGCGCCGACGAAGCCGAAGAACGCGCGCAGCCCGCGCCAGAGCCGCTCGTCGGCGGGCAGGTCGGGGGCGGCGGCGCCGGCGATGGCCTCCATCATCCGGGTGCTCTCCCGGTGCAGGCAGGCGATGAAGAGTTCTTCCTTGGTGCCGAGGTAGGCGTAGACCATCGGTTTGGAGATGCCGGCGTCGTCGGCGATCTCGTCCATGCTGGCGGCGTGGAAGCCGCGACGGGAGAACACCTTCACCGCCGCGTCGAGCATCTGCTGCTCGCGTACGGCTCGGGGAAGGCGCTTGAAGGTCGGCGTGCTGGACACTCTTGCGAGCATACCTACCCGTGCGTAGGGTTACGCCAGAGTAACCAAGCTGGCCCCGCCCGAGAGGTGCATTTCCTGATGACTGACTTCGACCCGGCCAACTTCGCGAACGTCGGCCCCAAGGAGTTCGCGCAGCTGGTCAAGTCCACGCCGGACGCCAAGATCGCCGAGATCATGTCCGGCGAGTCGCGCGGCAAGATCCTCAGCGAGGTCTTCAACCGGATGCCCACGCTGTTCCGCGCCGACCGCGCCGGTGCCACCAACGCGGTCATCCACTGGAACATCACCGGCCGCCCGGACGGTGGCACCGACACGTACGAGATCGTCATCGAGAACGGCGCCTGCACCGTCTCGGAGACCGCCACCCGCGACCCGAAGCTGAGCCTCACCATGGGCCCGGTCGAGTTCCTGAAGATCGTCTCCGGTGGCGCCAACCCGGTGATGATGTTCATGACCGGCAAGCTGAAGGCCAAGGGCGACCTGGGCCTGGCTGCCAACATCGCCAACCTGTTCGACATCCCCAAGGCCTGACATGGCCGAGTTCTCGCTCGACCTGAACGAGGAACAGCGGGATCTACGCGACTGGGTGCACGGCTTCGCAGCCGAGGTCGTGCGCCCGGCCGCGGCCGAGTGGGACGCCCGGGAGGAGACCCCGTGGCCGATCATCCAGGAGGCGGCGAAGGTCGGCCTGTACGGCTTCGAGTTCCTCGCCACCTGCTGGGCCGACCCCACCGGCCTCTCCCTGCCGATCGCCAGCGAGGAACTCTTCTGGGGTGACGCCGGCATCGGCCTGAGCATCTTCGGCACCTCGCTCGCGGTCGCCGCGATCTACGGCGCCGGCACCCCCGACCAGCTCGTCGAATGGGTGCCGCAGTGCTTCGGCGACGTCGACTCCCCGGCCGTCGCCGCGTTCTGCACGAGCGAGCCGGAAGCCGGCTCCGACGTCGGATCGATGCGTACCCGCGCCGTCTACGACGAGGCCACCGACGAGTGGGTGCTCAACGGGCAGAAGGCGTACGCCACGAACGGCGGCATCGCCGGCGTGCACGTGGTCACCGCCTCGATCGACCCCGAGCTGGGCTCGCGCGGGCAGGCCGCGTTCGTCGTACCCCCGGGCACCTCCGGTCTGACCGCCACCCGCAAGCTGCGCAAGCTCGGGCTGCGCGCCTCGCACACCGCGGACGTCTTCCTCGACGACGTCCGGGTGCCGGGCCGCTGCCTGCTCGGCGGCAAGGACGCGCTCGACGAGCGTCTGGCCCGCGCCCGGTCCGGGCAGCGCGCCTCCGGCCAGGCGGCGATGCGCACGTTCGAGCTGTCCCGTCCGACAGTCGGCGCGCAGGCGCTCGGCGTGGCCCGCGCCGCCTACGAGTACGCCCTGGACTACGCCAAGGAACGGGTCCAGTTCGGACGGCCGATCATCACCAACCAGGCGGTCGCGTTCGCGCTCGCCGACATGAAGATGGAGATCGACGCCGCCCGGCTCCTGGTCTGGCGCGCCTCCTGGATGGGCCGCAACAACCGGCCGTTCGCCGCCGGCGAAGGCTCGATGTCCAAGCTCAAGGCCGGTGAGGTGGCCGTCTCGGTGACCGACAAGGCGGTCCAGCTCCTCGGCGGCGCGGGTTTCCTGCGCGACCACCCGGTCGAGCGGTGGTACCGCGACGCCAAGATCTACACCATCTTCGAGGGCACCTCCGAAATCCAGCGGCTGGTCATCTCCCGGGCCATCTCCGGCATGCAGATCCGCTGACCGCCGGCGGCACGCCGCCCGGCCCGTGACGACAGGCAGCGCCGTCGCGGGCCGGGCGTCCCCGCCTGGCCGACCCGACCCGCGATCGGGCGCAAGATCACGCAAAACCGGACGGCCGACCCGTCCGGAGCCTGGTCGACGAACCACGAACGCGAAGGAGTTGCGCCTTGGACCTGCCGTTCATCGCCGCCACGCTGACCCGCCGTGGACTACTCACCCCGGGCCGTCCGATCCGGGTCGTCTCGCAGCTCAACGCGCTGCGCCGGTGGGGCTGGAGCCTCGCCGGGGAGCTGCGCCAGGCCGCCGCCCGCGACCCCGGCCGCGTCGCGGTGGTCGACGAGCGCGGCGCCACCATGACG
>NZ_JAGPXV010000528.1:0-4274 GCF_018070405.1 Micromonospora sp. D75 | reverse complement strand
CACCACCGGGCTGCGGTGCCGGTCCAGGCGGGCCAGGCTGAGGCGGATCTGCCGGCCGTCCCGGCTCACCACGAAGTCCCGCAGGTCCCGGTCGAAGCCGTCGAACACCTCGCCCAGCCCGCCCGGATCCGCCTCGGCCACCCGGTAGCCGGCCCGTTCCAGCGCCGCGCGTACCCCGTCGGCCGCGGCCGCGGCGGCGCCCTCCACGTCGGCGAACAGGTCGACGTCCTCGGTGGGGCGGGTGACCAGGCCGTGCGCGGCCCAGGCGACACCGCCGCCGAGCACGAACCGGTGCGGGCCGGCGGCGGCCAGCGCCACCCGGGCCACCTCCCGGTAGAAGTCGTGCGGATGGGTCACGCCGGGCGCAGGCTCCGGTGCCGGCCCTCCCAGGCCAGGCGTACGCCCCGGGGCAGGTTCAACAGCGGCCACAACCGGCGCAACGTGCCCCCGTGGATCAGCTCGCGCAGATCCTCCACCCGGGTCGTCTCGCGCAGCACGTTCTCGTACATCCAGAGCAGTTCGTCCGGGTCGGCCAGGTCGAACGCGCGCTCGCTGCTCCACATGAGGCGTACCGGCAGTTCGACGATGCCGGTGGTGGGGCCGGTCAGCTCGTCCAGGGTGCGCGCCACCACGGCGGGTCGCCCGGGCCGGGCGAGGTACGCGTGCGCGGTGGCCGACATGGCATCAGGGTAACCCCAACCCGGCCCATCACCCCCCTCCCTTCCCGCCCTTGTCGCGTCGGGCGGGCCCACCCCAGCCCGTTGATCAAGGAGTTTGTGTCTGCCTCAGGCCTCACGGGTGACCCAAACTCCTTGATCAATGACCGTTCACTCGAGGCTTGATCGATCATGAGGTTGGCGGCGACAAACCGGACACGAGGTGCCGTCAACCTCATGATCGACGCTTCCGGGTCACGGGAGGGTGAGCCGGGGTGGCGGGTGGGGTGGGTGTCGGGTTTCGGGGTGGTTGGGGACACCCGGGTGGCGGAATCGGTGGCGGGGCGGGGGCGTTATACCTGGTGAACGACCGCAGCAGCATCCCCCGGCACCCCCGGAATGATCCCGGGGCGGCTCTGTCTGTGGGCTCGACTCGCACGCCTCCGGCGGCTGGCCTAGGGTGAGAAGGAAGAGGTGAGAGCCGTTCTCGACGCTGAGGGGGTGCCCGGGTGGGTCTGAAGACCTTCATCCAGGGGTGGCCGGTCTACCGGCAACTCACCGGCACCGATCCGCTCGGTCGCGGCGCCGCCGCCCAGTCGGCGCGCTCCGCCGCGCTGACCGCCCGCACCGAGACCGCCGACGGCATGGCCCGCTCGGTCTGCCCGTACTGCGCGGTCGGCTGCGGGCAGCGCGTCTTCCACTCCGACGGCAAGGTCACCCAGATCGAGGGCGACCCGGACAGCCCGATCTCGCGCGGCCGGCTCTGCCCGAAGGGCTCGGCCAGCAAGAGCCTGGTGACCAGCCCGCTGCGCCAGACGAAGGTCCGCTACCGTCGGCCGTACGCGACCGAGTGGGAAGACCTGGACCTCGACGTCGCGCTCGACATGATCGCCGACCGGATCCTCGCCGCCCGCGCGGAGACCTGGGAGGACGTCGACGACGAAGGTCGTCCGCTGAACCGGACGCTCGGCATCTCCAGCCTCGGCGGCGCGACGCTGGACAACGAGGAGAACTACCTCATCAAGAAGCTGTTCACAGCGATGGGGGCACTCCAGATCGAGAACCAGGCCCGTATTTGACACTCCGCCACCGTCCCCGGTCTGGGGACCAGCTTCGGTCGCGGCGGCGCCACGGACTTCCAGCAAGATCTCGCCAACGCTGACGTCATCATCATCCAGGGCTCGAACATGGCCGAGGCCCACCCGGTGGGTTTCCAATGGGTGATGGAGGCGAAGAAGCGCGGCGCGAAGGTCTTCCACGTCGACCCGCGGTTCACGCGCACCAGCGCGCTCGCCGACACGTACCTGCCGATCCGGGCGGGCACGGACATCGCGCTGCTCGGCGGCGTGGTGCGCTACATCCTGGACAACGAGCTGGACTTCCGGGAGTACGTGCTGGCGTACACCAACGCGGCCAACATCGTCAGCGAGCGGTTCGCCGACACCGAGGACCTGGACGGCCTGTTCTCCGGCTACAACCCGGACACCGGCTCCTACGACCACGCCAGCTGGCAGTACGAGGGCCAGGAGGACAACGCCAAGATCAGGGGTACCGGCAAGGAGCGTGACTCGGCTTCCGGGTTGGAGCACGAGTCGCACGGCGAGCCGGTGCCGGCGCAGGCCCCGCGGGACGAGACGTTGCAGCATCCGCGCTGCGTCTACCAGATCCTGAAGCGGCACTTCGCCCGCTACACGCCGGAGATGGTGGCCCGGGTGTGCGGCATCCCGGAGGAGAAATTCCTCGAACTGGCGCGTGCCTGGACGGAGAACTCGGGGCGGGAGCGCACCGGCGCGCTCGTCTACTCGGTCGGCTGGACGCAGCACAGCGTGGGCGTGCAGTACATCCGCACCGGCTCGATCATCCAGACGCTGCTGGGCAACATGGGCCGTCCGGGCGGTGGCATCCTGGCGCTGCGCGGTCACGCCAGCATCCAGGGCTCCACCGACATCCCGACGCTGTTCAACCTGCTGCCCGGCTACCTGCCGATGCCGCACCACGCCGACCACCCGACGTTCGACAGGTGGGTGGACAGCATCCGGCACCCGGGGCAGAAGGGCTTCTGGGGCAACTCGCGGGCGTTCGCGGCGAGCCTGCTCAAGGCGTACTGGGGTGACGCGGCGACGCCGGAGAACGACTTCTGCTACGGCTACATGCCCCGGATGACCGGCGACCACGGCACGTACCAGCAGGTCCTGAACATGATCGACGGCAAGGTGAAGGGCTATTTCCTGCTCGGCCAGAACCCGGCGGTCGGCTCGGCGCACGGCCGTGCCCAGCGCCTCGGCATGGCCAACCTCGACTGGCTCGTGGTCCGCGACCTGTTCATGATCGAGAGCGCCACGTTCTGGAAGAACGGCCCGGAGGTCGCCACCGGTGAGATCGTGCCGGAGGAGTGCCGTACCGAGGTGTTCTTCCTGCCGGCGGCCTCGCACGTGGAGAAGGAGGGCACGTTCACCCAGACGCAGCGGCTGCTGCAGTGGCGGGAGAAGGCCGTCGACCCGCCGGGCGACGCCCGCTCCGAGCTGTGGTTCTTCTACCACCTCGGCCGCGTGCTGCGGGAGAAGCTGGCCGGCTCCACCGAGCGCCGCGACCGGGCGCTGCTGGACCTGGCCTGGGACTACCCCACGCACGGTCCGCACGCGGAGCCGAGCGCCGAGGCGGTGCTCAAGGAGATCAACGGGTACGAGGTGGCGACCGGCCGCCCGCTGAACGCGTTCGGCGAGGCCCGCGACGACGGCTCGACGGCGATCGGCTGCTGGATCTACTCCGGGGTCTACGCCGACGGGGTGAACCAGGCGGCCCGCCGCCGGTCCCGCCACGAGCAGGACTGGGTGGCCGCCGAGTGGGGCTGGGCGTGGCCGGCGAACCGCCGCACGCTCTACAACCGCGCCTCCGCCGACCCCGAGGGCCGGCCGTGGAGCGAGCGCAAGAAGTACGTCTGGTGGGACCCGGATGCCGGCGAGTGGACCGGCTACGACGTGCCGGACTTCGAGAAGACGAAGCCGCCGATCAACCGGATGAACCCGAGTCCGCCGGAGCCGCACAGCCAGGTCTTCCCGTACGTGTTCACGGTCAGCCGCCTCACCGAGCACCACACCGCCGGTGGGATGAGCCGTACCGTGCCGCGCCTGGCCGAGCTGCAACCGGAGATGTTCGTCGAGGTGTCCCCGGAACTGGCCGGCGAGGTCGGGCTGGCGCACCTGGGCTGGGCGCACCTGATCAGCGGCCGCGCGGTGATCGAGGCGCGGGTGCTGGTCACCGACCGGCTCACTCCGCTGCGGGTGGACGGGCGGATCATCCACCAGGTGTGGCTGCCGTACCACTTCGGCACCGAGGGTCTGGTCACCGGCGACTCGGCGAACGACCTGTTCGGCATCACGCTGGACCCGAACGTGCTCATCCAGGAGAGCAAGGTCGGCACCTGCGACATCCGGCCCGGCCGTCGTCCCACCGGTCCGCCGCTGCTGGACCTGGTCGGCGACTACCAGCGGCGGGCCGGGATGACGCCGGACCGGAAGATCCCGCTGGTGACCACCGACGCGGCCGGCGGGGACGACGCCGCCGGCAGCACCGACGAGCAGTCGCCCGCCGCGCACCAGGACGGGGAGCCGCATGCCT
>NZ_JAGPXV010000527.1:0-4277 GCF_018070405.1 Micromonospora sp. D75 | reverse complement strand
GTGCGGCGGTGACCGCCGACTCCGTGCTGCGTCCCCTTCCCCGGCCGCGGGTGGCGACGCGCCCCGGACCGGCCACCGCACCGCCGGAGGCGCACGCGGTGGCCGACGCCTCCGACGGGGGCGCGCGGATCGCCGCCATCGTCATCGCGGCGGCCTGGCACCTGGCGATCGCGCTGCCGGCCGTGTTGCGGGCGGGACCGGGAATGGCCTTCCCCGCCGTGGTGGCGGTGGGCTGGCTGGTGACCGCGCTGATCGGGGTCTGGGCCGGCGTACTACTGCTGCGCGGCGAACTGCCCCCGGCCCGGAGCCTGGCCGCGGCGCTGCTGGTGGTCGACGCGGCGGTCGTCGCGGGCGCCGGCGAGCGCTTCCTGTTCAGCACCGCCAACTGGGTGTGGGGCGGTCTGGCGTGGTTCTTTCTGCTGGCGCTCTGGCGGCGGCCGGTGCGCTGGCTGCTGGTCATGCTCGCCGCGCACGGCGCGATCGCGGTGACCGCGGTGGTGCTGTACGGCGCGACCGCGTCGGCCGATCTGAGCCGGGCCACGATGTACGTTTACGGCACCTCCACCCTGCCGGTGGCGGTCTTCGTCGGCGCGGCGGCGCTCACCGCGCAGGCCCGGGCCCGGGCCGCCACCGCGGCGGCGGCGCTGGCCGTGGCGGCGGAGCGGGAGGCGGCCGAGCGGGCCCGCACCGAGCGCCAGGAACGGCTCGCTCTGGTCAGCGGCACCGCCGAGGAGGTGCTGGCCGAGCTGGCGGCGGGCGACGCCGACCCGGCCGACCCGGCGGTGCGGCGGCGGGCGGTGCTGGCCGCGGCCCGGCTGCGCCGGCTCATCGCCGAGTCGGACGACGTGCCCGACGCGCTGCTGCACGAGCTGCGCGCGGCGGCCGACCTGGCCGAACGCAACGGGCTGCCGATCGACCTGGTGGCGGTCGGCACGCCACCGGAGCTGCCGGTGGAGATCCGGCGCGGGCTGGCCGACCCGCTCACGGCAGGGCTCGCCGCGGCCGAGGGCTGGGCGCGGCTGACAGTGGTCGCGGGACCGGACGAGGTGGTGGTCAGCCTGGTGACACCGGACCACGACGGCCCGGACGAGACGACGACCGGTGGGGGCGGACCGGTGGAACACCTGCACGAGCGGGACGGGGAGATCAGATGGACGCAGACCCGCTGGCGGCGGACGTGAACGCCGGGTGGCCGATCGGGGTGGCGATCGTGGACGACCATCCGGTGGTGATCGACGGGGTGCGGGCCTGGCTGGCCGGCGAGCCGCGGTTGCGGGTGGTGGCCACCGGCGACGACCCGGACGAGGTGCTACGGGCTGCGCCCGACGCCGAGGTGGTGCTGCTCGACCTGCGCCTGCACGGCCGGATGGTGCTGGACAAGCTGGCCGAGCTGAGCGCGGCCGGGCGCCGGGTGGTGGTCTACTCCGAGCACAGCGACCCGCCGACCATGCTGGCCGCGCTGGACGCGGGCGCGGTGGCGTTCCTGGCCAAGCACGAGGGACGCGAGCACTGTGTGGGCACCGTGCTGGCGGCGGCGCAGGACCGGCCGTACGTGCCGCCCGCGCTGGCCGGCGCGATGGTCGGCGACGCCCGGCCGGATCGTCCGGCCCTGTCGGACAAGGAGCGCGAGGCGCTGCTGTTGTGGTTCCAGTCGATGTCGAAGGCGTCGGTGGCGCGCCGGATGCAGATCAGCGAGCACACAGTGAAGCAGTACGTCGACCGAGCGCGGATCAAGTACACCCGAGCGGGGCGTCCGGCTGCCACGAAGGCGGCCCTGCTCGCCCGCGCGATCGAGGACGGACTCGTCCGACCGGAAGATATCGGCATCTACCGGTCGCAGGCGTCGGCCGACCGGCCGACCCCCTAACAGGTGTCATGACAATCACCCTACGAATCCGGCAGGCTCCCTGATACCGCCAACCGTCACCGGGAGGTCGTACCGTGCCGGAGGACGCCGCACCCTTCTTCGTCGGACCGCATCGGTTCGACGCCGACGCCGACCCCACCCGTCCCGTGCTGGACCGGCGTTACGCGCTGGTGCCCGAGCCGGGTGAGCGCATACTCGGGCATCAGTTGCTGCGGGTCGCCGGTCACCTGCTGGGCCCCACCGAGGACGTCCGCTGCTGGGCGCTGCCCGCGCCGGCGACGATCACCGTGACCGACCGCCGGCTGGCGTACGTCTGCAGCGGTTCCGAGTTGTCAGTGGTCCCCGGGCAGGACAGCCGGACGGGTGCCCGGCACCGGCGCCCGGTCCGGCTGTCCCGCCTGGTCAGCGGTCAGATCCGCTGGCAGTGGCCGTCCCGGCTGGAACTGGTCGATCACGGCGACGGCACAGCCGAGCTGCGCGTGGTCTGCGACGCGCTGCGCACCATCCGGCAGCCGGCGCTGGCACTGACCGGCCCGGTCGGGCCGGTCGCCGGGCTGGCCCGGCAGGTCCGCCGCGCGGTGGCCGGATACCGCCTGGCCAACCCCGATCTGGTCGACCTCTCACCGCCGGAGCGGGACGTGCTCGCCACCCGGGTCGCCGCCTCCCCCGGCCCGATGCTCGGCACGGTGACGCTGCCGGGCTCGCTGCCGGTGGAGTTCCTGTCCCGCGACGACTACTACCGTCCGCCGGTGGCCGAGGCGTCGCCGTGGGCGCTGTCCGACGTCCCGGCCCGCGACCAGCCCGGTTCCGCCTGCTGACCCTCCCCCGAGCGCGCATCCTCTGCGGCATGGAGGTGCATCCTTGCGCGGTGCGGCTGTCCTCAGTCGGCGGAACAGGTGAGCGTTCTCGGCGGCCCTTTCCTCGTATGTGCGTGGTGGGCGGCCGAAGATCTCGGCAACGGAGGGGCGTTGCGTGAGACTCCACTCGCTCAGTTCGGCCGGGCGCGCACCGCACTCCTGGAGGGCACACCACCAGATGAGACGAACGTACTACGTCATGAGATCTGTGTAGATCTTGGTACGAAAGGGCCCTCATGGGGGCCTTTTCGTACCAAGATCTACCGAGCCGAGCCGAGCCGAGCTGCGGACCGCGGGGGTCAGGAGGCGCTGCGGGTGCGGCGCTCGGAGCGGTCCAGCTCGACGGCCTCCTCCGGGGTGGGCGCGCTGCCGCCCAGGTGGGCCGGCTGCCACCAGGTGTCGTCCGGGCCGGACGGCTGGTCCGGGTACTCCCGCTGGGCCCGGTCGACGAGCGCCGACAGCCGGGTACGCAGGTCGGCGGTCATGACTGTGGCGTCCGGGTAGGCGGCCGGGTCCATCGGATCGCCGACGATGATGGTGATCGGCGTGTGCCGGCGGGTGAGCGTGCGCGGGCGGCCCTTGGTCCACAGGCGCTGGGTGCCCCAGAGCGCGACCGGCAGCAGCGGCACGCCGGCTTCCTGCGACATCCGGGCCGCGCCGTTCTTGAGGTCCTTGACGACGAAGGAGCGGCTGATCGTCGCCTCCGGGAAGACGCCGACCACCTCGCCGCGGCGCAGCGCGCTCACCGCGGCGGCGTACGAGCCGGCGCCGGCGGCCCGGTTGACCGGGATGTGCTTCATGCCGCGCATGAGCGGCCCGGAGACGCGGTGCCGGAAGACGCTGTCCTTGGCCATGAAGCGGACCAGCCGCTTGGCCGGGTGCGCGCCGTAGCCGCAGAAGATGAAGTCGAGGTAGCTCACGTGGTTGGATGCGAGCACGGCGCCGCCGGTGGGCGGCACGTGCTCGCTGCCGGACACGTCGAGGCGCAGGTCGAGGAGCCGGAACATCGTCTTCGCGGCGGTGATCACGGGCGGGTACACGAGTTCCGACATCCCGCTACTTTACCCCGAGTAGGTTACGCGACCGTAGGGGCGATCTGCCCTCGGCAGACCGGGCTCGCGCACCGGGGGCGGGTGCGGCGACGATGGTGCCGTGACCGAACGCGCGGTGCTGCTCTGGATCCACGGCGGAGGCTGGCGTGCCCGCGCCGAGGAGGACGGCAGAGCGCTCGCGTCCCTCGGGCTGCGCGTGGTCGAGGCCACCTACCGGTTCTCCCACCAGGCCCGCTGGCCGGCCCAGCTCGATGACGTACGCGAAGCCGCGCGCGCCGCGTGGAGCGGGGCGGACGGCCTGCCGCTGCTGGTGGGCGGCGACTCAGCGGGCGGGATGCTGGCCCTCCAGCTCGCCCTGCGCGGGGTGGACCGGCCCGGCGATGTGGCGGGCGTGCTCGCGTACTGGGCGCCGGTCGACCCGCTCGACCCGGAGCAGCGGCGACGGCGTGCCCCCGGCGACGACCCGTGGACCGACCTGCTGGGCCACCCGCCGGCCGCGGG
>NZ_JAGPXV010000526.1:0-4294 GCF_018070405.1 Micromonospora sp. D75 | reverse complement strand
GGCAGTGGTGGCGGACCCGGGCTGGACGTTCGTGGTCGCCGACGCGGGCCAGCTCGAACCGCGCGTGCTCGCGGCGGTCTCCGGTGACGAGCGGCTCGCTGCGGCGGGTGGGGCCGGTGACCTGTACGCCGCGCTGGCCCGGGACGCGTTCGCCGGTGACCGGGCGAGGGCCAAGGTGGCCCTGCTCGGGGCGATGTACGGGCAGACCGGCGGCGCGGCGGTGCCGGCGCTGGCGGTGTTGCGGAAGAACTATCCGACCGCGTTCGGCTACGTCGAGGCGGCGGCGCGCACCGGTGAGGCGGGCGGGCTGGTCCGGTCCTGGCTGGGGCGTACCTGCCCGCCGGGGTCGGCGGGGTTCGCCGAGGGTGAGGAGGTGCTGCCCGACGGCGAGGCCGACCCGCACAGCCCGTCGGCCCGGGCGGCCCGGTCGCGTGGTCGTTTCACCCGTAATTTCGTCATCCAGGCGACTGCCGCCGAGTGGGCCTCCACGCTGCTGGCGACGCTGCGCACCGAGCTGGCGGGCACGGAGGCGGAGCTGGTGTTCTTCCAGCACGACGAGGTGGTGGTGCACTGTCCGGCCGGGCGGGCGGCGGCGGTCGCGGAGGCGGTCACCGCGGCCGGCGCGCGGGCCACGCGGCTGCTGTTCGGCGACACTCCGGTCCGGTTCCCGCTCGACACGTCCACTGTCGACTGCTACGCAGACGCGGCATAGTCACGCAAATTTCCGTTTTGCCCCGCTACCCGCATCCGGTCGTGCTCGTTGGGCCCGGTGTGCGTACGACGGGACGGACCGGGCGGCTGTGCCCGGTCCGTCCCCTGATCGAGGGGGCACCGCTGAACCGGATCGCTGCAATGATCATCGCCGCCGGAGGCGGCCGCCGCATCGGCGGACCCGAAGCGCTGCTGCACCAGGGCGAGAAGCCGCTGGTCAGCCAGATGATCGACACGATGGCCGAGGCGGGCTGCGCACAGGTCGTGGTCGTCCTGGGCGCGGCGGCCGAGCAGGTGCGTCAGACCACCGACCTGACCGGCGCCACGGTCGTGGTCAACCGCGCGTGGGGCACCGGCGTGGGCTCCTCGATCCGGGCCGGGCTCGCCGCGCTCACCGACGACGACATCGAGGCCGTCGTCGTGGTGCCGGTGGACATGCCCGGGCTCACCGCGGCGGCGGTCCGCCGGGTGACCGCGCTGCCGTACCCGGACGTGCTGGTCTGCGCCACCTATGACGGGCTGCGCGGTTACCCGATGCTGTTCGGCCGCCGCCACTGGTCCGGCATCGCCACGCTCGCCAGCGCCGACGTCGGCGCCCGGCCGTACCTGCTGGCGCACAAGGACCAGATCGTCGACATCGCCTGCGACTCGGTGGCCGACGGCAGCCGGATCGACAGTCCGGAGCTGATGGCGCTGTACGGCCTGTCCATCCCCGAACAGCGCGTCGGCGCCTGAGGCGCGCCCGCCTGTCGGACCCGGGTGCCAGGATCGGACCGTGGCCTACGACGAGGACCTGGCGAACCGCGTACGCGAACGTCTCGGGGGTGAGCCCGGCATCACCGAGCGGCGCATGTTCGGCGGCCTGGCGATGATGCTGCGCGGCAACATGGCGGTGGTGGTGCGCGGCGCGGGCGGCCTGATGGTCCGGGTCGACCCGGCCGAGGCCGAGCGCGCGCTCGCCGAGCCCGGCGCCGAGGCGACCGTCATGCGGGGCTGGGTGATGCGCGGCTGGGTCACCGTGTCGCCCGCCGCCTGCGAGCGCGACGCCGACCTGGCCCGCTGGGTCGACCGGGGGGTCCGCTTCGCGCGTACGCTGCCGGCGAAGTAGCCCGCCGGATATCCGGGTGCGCGCCCGGCCCGGCCCGTCCTACGCTGCGGCCAGTCGGCAGCGGGGGATCGGAGACGACGGATGGCGGTTCACCTCTACGCGGTCAGCATGGACGCGGGCGACCCGCGGCGGCTCGCGCGGTTCTGGTCCGGGGTGCTCGGCCGGGAGATCCTCGACGACCCGCGCGAGGGCGTGGCGCTCGGCGGCGACGCCCACAGCGACGTCCGCATCCGGTTCCTGCCCAGCGACGCGCCGAAGACCGTGCAGAACCGGATCCACTTCGACCTGACCAGCGCGTCGCCGCAGGCCCAGCGGGACACCGTCGACCGGGCGCTGACGCTGGGCGGGCGGCACATCGACATCGGCCAGGGGCCGGACGACGACCATGTGGTGCTCGCCGACCCGGAGGGCAACGAGTTCTGCGTCATCGGGGCAGGCAACACCTTCCTCGCCGGCTGCGGCCCGGTCGGCGCTGTCAACTGCGACGGCACCCGGGCGGCCGGCCTGTTCTGGACCGAGGCGCTGGGCTGGCCGCTGGTCTGGGACCACGGCGAGGAGACCGCGATCCAGTCGCCGCGCGGGGGCGCGAAGGTCACCTGGAGCGGCCCGCCACTGATGCCCAGCGGCGGGCGGGACCGCGTACACCTGGATCTGGTCGCGGACGGCGACCGGGACGCGGAGATCGACCGGCTGCTGGCGCTCGGCGCGACCCGGGCCGGTACGGGCCGGCACACCGCCGGCGACGTGGTGCTGGCCGACCCGGACGGCACCGAGTTCTGCCTGCTGACGCCCCGCTGAGGCGGGTGCGGCCCGGGGGACCGCACCCGCACCGGTCAGCGCAGCCGCAGGCTCGGCTCCAGCGTGACCTCGAACAGCCGGTCCCACGGCAGCTCGACCCGCACCGCCGTGACCCGGTCCAGCGTCGCGGTGAAGGTCTTACGTCCGCGTACCCCGAGCACCAGCTCGTGCCCGGCGAAGTGGTCGGCGAAGTACCGCTCGGTCAGCGGCACCAGCCGGTCGCGTACCCAGCCGTCGAAGTAGCGCTTCTGCTCGGCGGTCAGCGCCAGCGGATCCCAGCCCTGCGCCCGGGCGTGCGCGTACGCCTCGACCTGCACCACGTTCTTCCACGGGTCGTCCTTGACGAACCGGTAGAGCAGGTACTCGGCGTGCGCCTGGGCCGGCCCGCGCAGCTCCGGCACGCCGAAGCCGCTGCCGGACGAACGCAGGTACGCCCACCGCGCGGTGCCGTGCGCGAGCGCCAGCCCGAGCGCGTTGCCGCCGGTGTTCCACCCCGAGTACGACAGCAGCGCCGGCAGGTCCAGCCGGGACTCCATCCGGGACACCAGGTCGTGGTCGCCCTTGTTGACGATCAGCGGGTCCACCACGATCACCTGGGTGCCGGCGGCCAGCAGTTCACCGATGCGGCCGACGAACGCGTCCAGGTCGGCGGCCCGCTGCCCGGCCGCCGCCGACGGGGTGTTCACCGCGAGGACGATGTCCGCGTCGCCGGTCACCACCCGGCCGCCCACCGAGGTGACGTGCCGGCGGATGTTCTCCGCGAACGGGATGCCCTCCAGCGCGGCGGTCCACCCCTCGCCGGACACCCCGGCGTACTCCACCCGGTAGGTGGGCGCGGCGCCGGCCGCGACGACGCGCGCGACGAGCAGCGCGTTGACCTCGTCGGCGCCGGGGAAGATCTCCACCCGGTCGCCGACGCCGAGCCGCGCCACCAGCGCCTCCAGCTCGACCCGCTCGGCGCGGGCCAGGCCGACCGGCGCGGTGTCGTCCTCGGAGAGCACCAGGTGGCTGATCGTCCCGTCCGCGACCCACTCCACCATCAGCCGGTTGACCTGGTGGTTGCGTGCCCGGGCGGCCAGGTAGTCCTCGACCACGGCGTCCGGGATGCGCGCCCGCACGGCGTCGAGCTGGCCCCGCAGCGCCTCCTGGCCCAGGTTGACCACCTGGTCGTACAGCTTGGCCCACTGGACCAGCAGGTCACGGTAGTTGTCCAGGTCGGTGCCGGTGCTGGTGATGGCGAGCCGCTGGATCGTGTCGTGCACCTCGATCACCGCGTCGGACCGGCGTGCGCGCAGCCGCCGGATCGCCTCCAGGTTGCGCAACGCGTCGGCCAGGGCCGGAGCGGCGGTACGCGAGGCGATCAGGCCCCCGTACGCCAGCATGCTCACCGAGATCACGTACCCGTCGACGCGGTCGGCGCCGTCGAGCCAGCGGGCGATGCCGGCGCCGTCACCGGGGGTGAAGAAACGGCCCAGCAGGTTCCGCGGCGGCAGCAGCACCTCGGCGTCGGCGCTCGCACCGGTCATCTCCGCGCAGTACGTGTTGACCGGCCGGTCGTCCAGCGGCACCAGCGCCACGCTCGGTCGCCGGCCGGCGGGCCGGGCGAACGCGGGGCCGCCGAGGGCGACGGTGGCCAGGCCGGCCGCGCCGGTGGCCGCAAGAAGGGTTCTTCTCTTC
>NZ_JAGPXV010000525.1:0-4295 GCF_018070405.1 Micromonospora sp. D75 | reverse complement strand
CGGGTAGAAGGTCCCCTGGCCGCAGGGGGTGCGAACGGCGCTCAGGCGCCGGGCAGCACCTCGGGGGTGTCGTCGGCGAACCACGGCTCGGGAGCGCCGAAGAGGCCGAGCAGGCCGGTCACCCAGAGCTGCCGGTGCACGAACCGGCTCGGCTCGGTGACCACGAGCTTGACGCCGCTGACCTCGCAGGTCTGGAAGCCGGCCACCATGGCGCTGATGCCGACCGAGTCGATGAACGTGAC
Organism: Micromonospora sp. D75; assembly: GCF_018070405.1. Lineage (NCBI taxonomy): Bacteria > Bacillati > Actinomycetota > Actinomycetes > Micromonosporales > Micromonosporaceae > Micromonospora > Micromonospora sp. D75. The sequence goes on along the minus strand of NZ_JAGPXV010000525.1, from coordinate 4,053 downwards.
GAGCCGCATGTTCAGCTCGATGCGCGAGGGACGGCCCTTCGCGAGCACCTCGGCGATCGCTTCCCGCACCTCGTACGCGGTGTCGACGTCGATCTCCCCACGGGGCGCGATCTGGACGACACCACCCGGCCGCACCGACTTCACGATCGACAGGCTCACGCGAGCACCTCCACTCGCCCTTGACGGGCGCCTCATCAGTACGCGGGCCGCGACCGAGAGTATTCCTCCAACGGCCCGGTCGCCACCCCCCGGGATGAGCAATTCGCGAACTGGGCACACCTGGGCGCTCCCAATCCGGACCTCCGGGTTCCAGTTTCCCCTTCGACGCGGGCCGCGGCCAGCCGTACGGCCGGTCGGACCCGTCGATCCGCCGACCAGGGTAGCGGGCGCGCGCACGTCCCGTCGGCACCGGTCCCGGCGCGTTCGGGTGGTTCGTCCCGTTCGCTGCTCACGAGCCGGGCACCACCGCGAGGGTTTGCCGCGTGCGCCGGTGGGGCACTGCCCCGAGACAGTGAACGCGCCGGATGGACACCGGAGTCCGAAGTGGCCGCCGGCCTTCGGCACCCGAGGAGGTAGAACGATGTTCGGATCCAACCTGCTGGACCGCCGGGGCAAGGCCGAGCGGGTCGCCGACCAGGCGTGGCAGCACCTGCTCTCCGCGGCCGGCTCCGCCGGTGACAGCGTGCGCGACGCCACCCGCAGCGCCCGCCGCAACTCCTCCGGCTTCGCCGACGACGCCACCGACCTGGTCGGCTCCGCCGCCGAGGAGGCGCGCCGGCGTGCCACGCTCGCCTTCGACGCGCTGGCCGGACGCCGGCCCGCCCTGCCCTGGACGCTGCTGATCGCGGCGGCGCTCGCGGGCGCGGCGATCGGCTGGGCCGCCGGCACCGCCGCGCGCGCCGCGGGCAGCCGCGACCGCGCCGCGGACGAGATCGAGTTCGTGGACGTGGACCGCCCGAACTCCCCGGCCGGCCTGGACGGCTGAACCCCACCCGACCGGCACGGTGGCCGCTCCCGGCACTCCCGGGGGCGGCCACCGTGCCGCGTGGTGCTCTCCCCCACCCGGACCGGGTGAGGGCCGGTCACCCGGGACACGCGCAGGATCGCGGGTGCGGGACCGCGTGCCCGCGCCGCCATCGACGGAGGGAGAGCCGGATGGCCACCGACACGATCACGCGCACCGACCGGGACATCCAGTCCGCGGTGCTCGACGAACTGACCTGGGAGCCCCGGGTCGGCTCGGACGAGATCGGCGTAACCGTCACCGAGGGCGTGGTGACGCTGACCGGCCGGGTGGACAGCTACGCCAAGAAGTGGGCTGCCGAGCGGGCCGCGCACCGGGCCGCCCGGGTCCGCGCGGTCGCCAACGACCTCGCCGTCCAGATCGCCACCGCGGCCGGCCGGGAGGACCCGGAGATCGCCGTCGCGGCCGTACGGGCGCTGGAATGGGACGCGTTCGTGCCGGTCGAGACGCTGCAGGTGACGGTCTCCGACGGCTGGGTCACGCTGCACGGCGACGTCGAGTGGGAGTATCAGCGGCGGGCCGCCGAACGGTCGGTCGCCCGGCTCACCGGCGTACGCGGGGTGAGCAACGGGATCGCCGTGCGCCCGGCGGTCCGCGCCGACGGCCACGACCTGGCCGAACGGATCGTGGACGCGCTCGCGCGCAACGCCGCCACCGAGGCCGAGAGCGTCGACGTTCGGGTGCACGGCGACACCGTCGTGCTCGGCGGGCAGGTCCACTCGCCCGGCGAGCGCGCGGAGATCGAGCGGGTGGTGTGGAACGCCCCCGGCATCCGGGAGGTGCACAACCACCTGGTCGTGCGCTGAGCCGAACCACCCCGCCCGGGTGAGCCCGCCTCACCCGGGCGCCCGCCATGGTGGGAGGCATGAGTGATCCGAACGGGCTGATCACACCCGGGCGGGCCGCCCCCGGGTTCACGCTGCCGGCGGCGCCGGACGGGCGGCAGGTGGGTCCCGGGCAGTTCCGGGGCCGTCCGGTGGTGCTGGCCTTCTATCCCGCCGACTGGTCACCGGTCTGCGGCGAGCAGATGGCCCTCTACCAGGCGGCCCTGCCCGAACTGGAGCGGTACGACGCGGTGCTGCTGGGCATCTCGGTGGACAGCGTCGACTCGCACCGGGCGTTCGCCGAGAGCCAGGGCATCCGGTTCCCGCTGCTCGCCGACTTCGAGCCCAAGGGCGAGGTGTCGCGCCGGTACGGCGCGTACGCGCCGCGTGGGCAGTCCGACCGGGCGCTCGTGGTGATCGACCCGGACGGCCGGGTGGCCTGGAGCCACCTGTCGCCGCCCGAGGTGAACCCGGGCGTGGACGGCATCCTCGACGCGCTGGAGCGGCTGGACGCGGATCGGCGGGTGAGCGCCCGATGACCACGCCACTTCAGGTCACCACCGCGCGGCTGCGGACCCCGGTGACCGAACACGACCACGTCCGCGGGCCGGCGGACGCGCCGGTCACGATCGTCGAGTACGGCGACTTCCAGTGCCGGTTCTGCGGCGCCGCGTACCCGAACCTGACCGAGGTGCTGCGCCAGCGGGCCGACGTGGTGCGGCTGGCGTACCGGCACTTCCCGATCGCCAACATCCACCCGTACGCGGAGAGCGCGGCGGAGACCGCCGAGGCGGCCGCCGCCCGGGGCCGGTTCTGGGAGATGTACGACTGGCTCTTCCAGCACCAGGACCAGCTCGACCCGGTGCACCTGTCGCTCGGCGTCGAGCAGATCGGACTGTCGCCGGACGAGATCGCCGCGGAGGTCGGCCGCCAGGAGTACGCCGACCGGGTGCGGCAGGACTTCGTCGGCGGCATCCGCAGCGGCGTCAACGGCACCCCGACGCTGTTCGTCAACGGCCTCCGCCACGACGGCGGCTACGACCTGGCCGAACTGCTGACAGTGGTGGACGCCGCGGCCGACGCCTGAGTCAGATCAACCGCAGCTCGCGCGCCCGCCGGACGGCGTCCCGCCGGCGGGTCGCGTCGAGCTTGCGGTAGATGTTGCGCACGTGCGTCTTGACGGTGTTCACCGACAGCGACAGCTCGGCGGCGATCTCCACGTTGGACAGGATGCTCTGCAGGTACCGCAGGATGGTCAGCTCCCGCTCGGTGAGCGGCTCGTCCAGCCCGCGCGCCGGGCCGTCCGCCGGCCCGGTGACCGGCTGCGCGTCCGCGCCCCGGACCAGTTCGCTCACCGTGGCCCAGTACGCGGTTCCGGAGTCCAGGTGCGCGGCCAGCAGGTCCCGTACCCCCGGGTCGGTGCGGGTGAAGACGCGCCGGTAGCCGTCCGGCTCGGCGAGCGCCAGCACCTCCTCCAGCGCCCGCCCGGCCCGCCGGGCGTCCCCGGTCCCCCCGGCCAGTCACGCGTGGAGCAGCCCGGCGCCCAGCCGCACCGGCAGCGGCCAGTCCGCCGCGTCGGGCCCGGCCCAGTCGGGCAGCGTCCGCTCGGCCGCGCGGGCGTCACCGGCGCGCAGCAGCAACCGGGCGGACGCCAGCGCCGGCGCCGGCCCGTCACCAGTGGCGTCGAGCAGCGCCCGGGCGCCGTCGGCGTCACCGGCCGCCGCGCGTACCTGCGCCTCCTCGGCGGCCAGCCACCCGCCCAGTTCCGCGCCGGGCGCGACCGCCCGCGCGCCGGCGAGTGTGCGCAGCGCGCCCGCCGGGTCGTCGCCGTCGGCCAGCAGCCCGGCCCGGCAGAGCGCGGCCAGCGCCGCTCCCCCCGGCTCCGCGGTGGCCGGACCGGCCAGCGCCAGGTGGGCCACGGCCTCCGCGGGCCGGTCCCGGTGCCAGGCCACGAGCGCCAGCGCCAGGTACGCGTAGCCGCAGTCCGCCCGCGCCGACCAGCCCTGGCAGGCCGGCATCGCCAGCGCCTCTCCGGCGAGTTCCTCGGCCGCCCGCAACGCGCCCCGGGCCGCCTCCAGCGCCGCCGACCGGCTGACGCAGAGCAGCTCGGTCCGCGGCCGCCCGGCCCGGCGCGCCGCCTCCCGCGCCTCGGCGAACCGGGTACGGGCTGCCGGCAGTTCCCCCTCGGCCAGCGCGACCAGTCCG
>NZ_JAGPXV010000524.1:0-4308 GCF_018070405.1 Micromonospora sp. D75 | reverse complement strand
GGTTCATCGCCGATCCGGTGATCCTCGACCTGGTCGAGCGGGACCCGGCCGCCGCGCTCGACCCGGCCGGGCCGGTGCTGCGGGAACTGGTCGAGCGCGCGGTCCGCGTGAAGGCCGACGTGGTCGCCGGTGACCTGCGCGAATCCGGGGTACGCGAGGTGCTCAACTACGGGCACACCCTCGCCCACGCGATCGAGAAGGTGGAGGGGTACCGCTGGCGGCACGGTCACGCGGTGTCGGTCGGCCTGGTCTACGCGGCCACTCTCGCGCGGCTCGCCGGCCGGCTCGACGCGGCCGACGCCGAGCGGCACCGCCGGGTGCTGACCGCGCTCGACCTGCCGACCGGCTACCGGGCCGACGCCTGGCCGGAACTGCTGGCCGCGATGCGGGTGGACAAGAAGGCCCGGGGCAGCCGGCTGCGGTTCGTGGTGCTCGACGGGATCGCCCGCCCGGCGATCCTGGAGGCGCCGCCGGACGACCTGCTCGCCGCCGCGTACGCGGAGATCAGCTCATGAGGGTGTACGTGCTGAACGGGCCGAACCTGGGCCGGCTCGGCACCCGCCAGGTCGACGTGTACGGGGTGACCAGCTACGCCCAGCTGGTGGCCGACTGCGAGCGGCACGGCCGGGAGCTGGGGCTGGACGTGGTGGTCCGGCAGACCGACGCCGAGCACGAGATGCTGGCCTGGCTGCACGCGGCGGCCGACGAGGAGGCGGCGGTGGTGCTCAACCCGGCGGCCTGGACGCACTACTCGGTAGCGGTGCGGGACGCCTGCGCCATGCTGCGCGGCCCGCTGGTCGAGGTGCACATCTCCAACATCCACGCCCGGGAGGAGTTCCGGCGCCACTCGGTGGTCTCGGCGGTGGCGACCGGGGTGATCTGCGGGCTGGGCGTGGACGGCTACCGGCTGGCGCTGCAGCATCTGGCTCAGCGTGCGAGTCCGATTCGACAGGGCGAGTAGACTTGGACGGTCTGTCCGCCAATTGATGATCAAGGCAGGAAATGGCCACCACCAACGACCTGAAGAACGGCCTGGTACTCAACCTGGACGGCGAGCTGTGGGCCGTCGTCGAGTTCCAGCACGTCAAGCCCGGTAAGGGTGGTGCCTTCGTGCGCACCACGCTGAAGAACGTGCTGTCCGGCAAGGTGGTCGACAAGACCTTCAACGCGGGCACCAAGGTCGAGACCGCGACCGTGGACAAGCGCACCATGCAGTACCTGTACGCCGACGGCGAGGACTACGTCTTCATGGATCTGGAGACGTTCGACCAGATCACCGTCCCCGGCGGCACCGTCGGCGAGGCCGCCAACTACCTCCTCCCCGAGGCCGAGGCGACCGTCGCCACCCACGAGAGCGTGCCGCTGTACATCGAGCTGCCGACCTCGGTCGTGCTCGAGGTCACCTACACCGAGCCGGGCCTGCAGGGCGACCGGTCGACCGGCGGCAACAAGCCGGCCACCGTCGAGACCGGCGCCACAGTGCAGGTGCCGCTGTTCATCACCACCGGTGAGAAGATCAAGGTCGACACCCGCGACGGCCGTTACCTCGGCCGAGCCTGATGGCCGAGGGTCCCAAGCAGCAGATGCCCGCGCGTCGCAAGGCGCGCAAGCGGGCGCTGGACGTGCTCTTCGAGGCCGACCTGCGGGACCGCCCGCCGGTCGAGGTGCTCGCCGGCTACCTGGAGCGGATCGAGCAGCCGCGCCCCGACCACCTCGGCTACGCGGTCGGGCTGGTCGAGGGCGTGGCGGCGCACCTCGACCGGATCGACGAGACGATCGCCAGCTACGCCGAGGGGTGGACGCTGGACCGGATGCCGGTGGTCGACCGCAACCTGGCCCGGATCGCCGTGTACGAACTGCTCTACGTCGACGAGATCGACGACGCGGTGGCGATCAGCGAGGCGGTGGAGCTGGCCCGGCAGATGTCGACGGACGACTCGCCCCGGTTCCTCAACGGCATTCTCGGCCGGATCGCCGAGTACGCCAGCCGCTGAGCCCCGCGCTCCGACGACGAAAGGGCCCGTGCCGGACGGCACGGGCCCTTCTCGTACGCGGATGTCAGGACGCGAAGAACGCCCGCGGGTCGGCGACCAGCACGCCGTGCTCGGTCAGCCGCTCGATCAGCCCCGACGGTGAGGCGTCGTAGACGATCGCGAGGGCGCGCAGGTCGTCGGCGCGGATGGAGAGCACCCGGCCGTTGTAGTCGCCGCGCTGCTGCTGGATGGCGCGCGCGTAGCGGGCGACGTAGGCCAGGTCCTCGGAGGCCTCGTCGTAGAGCCGCTCCAGGTCCAGCACGATCTTGCTGGTGGGCTCGTGACGCACCCCGCTGCCGTCGGGCAGCAGCTCCGAGACGGGAACGCGGTAGAAGTCGGCCAGTTCCGCCAGGCGGGACACGGTGACGGCGCGGTCGCCGCGCTCGTACGAGCCGACCACCACGGCCTTCCACCGCCCGTTCGACTTCTCCTCCACCCCCTGCAGGGACAGGCCCTGCTGCTGGCGGATGGAGCGCAGGCGGGCGCCCAGCGACTTGGCGTATTCAGAGGGCATTCGGACACTCCCAGTGCTGCTCGGGGTTCTCCCAGCTATCGCTACGGAGCGTGACGGTACGGGGATTGCGACACGCGGTCAAGTGTTGCTGTCCACGACGTCTAGGACGCTCGTGTGGCTTGTCCCCATTTCTCCGGGCTGACCAGCAGGTCAGTACCGGCGGCGGGCGGCCCGGTGACCGCTGGTAACGTGGCGTGAAGCCCCGGTCCGGGCCCCGCGCGGGCCCCCGGAGCCGACCCAGACGTCCTTTAACGACCCGTCCCGTGAGGCGGGGAAGGAGGTCCGCCGTGGCCTACCCACCGGCTGCCCATTCGTCACCGCCGCGACAACCCTCGGTGAAGGTGATCCTCGCCGCTGCGGACGTGTCGCGGGTGGTCGACCGCATCGCCCACCAGATCCTGGAGAAGACCCAGGGCGCCGCCGACACCGTGCTGCTCGGCATCCCCACCCGCGGTGTGCCGCTGTCCCGCCGCCTCGCGGACCGGATCAGCACGTTCGAGGACGTCACCGTCCCGGTCGGCGTGCTCGACATCACGCTCTACCGCGACGACCTGCGCCGGCACGCCACCCGCGCGGTCGGCCCGACCGACCTGCCGTCCGGCGGGATCGACGGCAAGCGGGTGATCCTCGTCGACGACGTGCTGTTCTCCGGCCGCACCGTACGGGCCGCGCTCGACGCGCTCAGCGACGTCGGCCGCCCGGCCTCGGTGCAACTCGCCGTCCTGGTCGACCGCGGTCACCGTCAGCTCCCGATCCGCGCCGACTACGTCGGCAAGAACATCCCCACCGCGCTGGCCGAGAACGTGAAGGTCACCCTCGCCGAGACCGACGGCGCCGACGAGGTACGGCTGTACGGAGGCTCTCCCGCATGATCCGGCACCTGCTCTCCGGCGCCGACCTGGACGCCGCCACCGCCACCCTGGTCCTGGACACCGCCGCGGAGATGGCGACGGTGGCCGGGCGCGAGGTCAAGAAGCTGCCCGCGCTGCGCGGGCGCACCGTGGTGAACCTCTTCTACGAGGACTCCACCCGGACCCGGATCTCGTTCGAGGCGGCCGCCAAGCGGCTCAGCGCCGACGTGATCAACTTTTCTGCCAAGGGTTCCAGCGTGGCCAAGGGGGAGAGCCTGAAGGACACCGCGCTGACGCTCCAGGCGATGGGCGCGGACGCGGTGGTCGTCCGGCACCCCGCCTCGGGCGCGCCGCACCGGCTGGCCGAGTGGGTCGACGGGTCGGTGGTCAACGCCGGTGACGGCACCCACGAGCACCCCACCCAGGCGCTGCTCGACGCGTACACGATGCGGTCCCGGCTGGGCCGGCTCGACGGCCTGCACGTGGCGATCGTCGGCGACGTGCTGCACTCCCGGGTGGCCCGCTCCAACGTGCTGCTGCTGTCCACGCTCGGCGCGAAGGTCACCCTGATCGGCCCGCCCACGCTCATCCCGGTCGACATCGCCGCCGCCCTGGCCCCCGGCACCGACGTCTGTTACGACCTCGACGCCGTTCTCCCAGATGTGGACGTGGTGATGATGCTGCGGGTGCAGCGCGAACGGATGGGTGACTCCTACTTCCCGTCGGCCCGCGAGTACGCCCGCCGCTACGGGCTCGACGGGCCGCGCATGCGCCGGCTGCCCGAGCACGCGATCGTCATGCACCCCGGGCCGATGAACCGGGGCATGGAGATCACGCCCGAGGTGGCCGACTCGCCCCGCTCCACCATCGTCGAACAGGTCGCCAACGGGGTCTCCGTGCGGATGGCCGT
>NZ_JAGPXV010000523.1:0-4311 GCF_018070405.1 Micromonospora sp. D75 | reverse complement strand
ACCGCGTACGGCGGGTCGAGGTGAGCGGTCGCCCGGTCGAGACGCTCGCGAAGTTTGTCACGGTCGATGGCCACGTCTGCACGCTAACTGTCTGGGCGAGAATGCGAAATACCCTCGCGTCTGTCCGGGCTGCGGGCGGTGGTCCCGGCGGCCTAGGCTCAGCGAGCAGGTGAATGTCGCGCAGGCCTGCTCCTCCCGCGCGACTAGAGTGTTCCACCGGGGATGCCCAAACCTGGGCCGGCACGTGGAGGTACGGCCATCGAAAGCCAGAACAACGGCGAGTCGCCCGGCGTGTCGTCGCCCGGGACAGCCGCCGACCACTCCGGCGTCGCCGCCATCCGCTCGGTGCTGCGCATCCGGCCGTTCCGCAGGCTGTGGATCGTCCTCAGCGCCGCCTCCTTCGGCGACTGGCTCGGTCTGCTCGCCACCGCGCTGTTCGCCGCCTCCCAGGTCTCCGGCAGCACCGCCCAGGGCGCCGCGTTCGGCGGTGTGACAGCGATCCGGCTGCTCCCGGCGCTGGTGCTCGGCCCGGTGGCGGGCGTGTTCGCCGACCGGTTCGACCGCCGGTGGACGATGGTCATCTGCGACCTGCTGCGCTTCGTGCTGTTCGCCTCGATCCCGCTCTACGCGCTGACCGGCGCCGCGGGCGGGCTGGTGGTCGGCTGGGCGCTGATCGCCACGTTCCTGATCGAGTCGATCACGCTGATGTGGATCCCGGCCAAGGAAGCGGCGGTTCCCAACCTCATCCCGCGTACCCGGCTGGAAGCGGCGAACCAGCTCACGCTGATCACCACGTACGGCCTCACGCCGGTGGCCGCGGCCATCGCGCTGGCCGTGCTGGACCGCGGCGTCCGCGGCGCGGTCGGCGGCGACCTGCCGAACTGGGCCGAGCCGGCCCAGCTCGCGCTCTGGTTCAACGCATTCTCCCGGCTGGCCACCGCGCTCGTGGTGGCGTTCGGGATCAAGGAGATCAGCCACGCCCAGCGCGGCGAGGCCGAGCGCTCCGAGCAGAGCATGTTCCGGCAGTTCTCCGAGGGCTGGAAATACATCGGCCAGACCCCGCTCGTCCGCGGCCTGGTGCTGGGCATCTTCGGCGCGTTCGCCGGCGGCGGCATCGTGGTCGGCACGGCCAAGTTCTTCGCCAACTCGCTCGGCGCCGGTGACGCCGCGTTCTCGCTGCTCTTCGGCGCGATCTTCGTCGGCCTGGCGCTCGGCATCGGCCTCGGTCCGATGATCGTGCGGGACATGTCCCGCCGCCGCTGGTTCGGCATGAGCATCGTGCTCGCCAGCGCCTCGGTGCTGGTGCTCGCGTTCGCCATCCACCTGTCGATGGCCATCCTCGGCGCGATCCTGGTCGGCGCGGGCGCCGGCATGGCGTTCCTGGCCGGCACCACGCTGCTCGGCGGCGAGGTCGCCGACGAGGTACGCGGGCGCGTCTTCGCGGTGGTGCAGATCGGCACCCGGCTGGTGCTGATCCTCGCCATCGCGCTCAGCAGCCTCCTGGTCGGCGTCGGCGGCTCCCGCCAGCTCACCATCGCCGACCTGGGCATCTCCATCTCCTCGACGCGCCTGCTGCTGCTCGCCGCCGGCGCGGCCGGCATCATCGCCGGCATCAGCGCGTTCGGCCAGATGGACGACAAGAAGGGCGTGCCGGTCCTCGCCGACCTGTGGGGCTCGATCCGGGGCCGCCCGCTGATGCCGGCCGAGCCGTTCGTCTCCAGCGGTCTCTTCGTGGTCTTCGAGGGCGGCGAGGGCGCCGGCAAGTCCACCCAGCTCGCCGTGCTCGCCGAGCGCCTGCGCGCGCAGGGGCGGGACGTGGTGGTCACCCGCGAGCCGGGCGCCACACCGGGCGGCGAGCGGATCCGTTCGCTGGTGCTGGACACCGGCACGGACGAGGCGCCGTCGCCGCGCGCCGAGGCGCTGCTCTACGCCGCCGACCGGGCGCACCACGTCGCGACTGTCGTCCGCCCGGCGCTCGTGCGTGGCGCGGTGGTGATCAGCGACAGGTACGTCGACTCGTCGCTCGCCTACCAGGGCGCCGGCCGGACGCTTCCGGTGGACGAGGTCTCCTGGCTCTCGTCCTGGGCCACCGGTGGGCTCAAGCCCGATCTGGTGGTGCTGCTCGACGTCGAGCCGCGTACCGGCCTGAGCCGGGTGGAGACGCGCAACGAGGGGGCCGACCGGCTGGAGGCCGAGTCGCTGACGTTCCACGAGCGCGTCCGGTACGCCTTCCTCGACCTGGCCGCCGGTGACCCGAAGCGTTACCTCGTGCTCGACGCGTCCCGGCCGGTGGACGAGATCGCCGACGCGGTGGCCCTCCGGGTGGGTGAGCTCCTCGCCGACCCGGGCGGGATCGTGCACCCGCGTCCGGCGCAGGGCCCGGACACCTCGGTCCAGCCCGAGTTATCCGACGCGGAGCTGGTGACGATGGAGCAACCCCGAAGATGACCGACGTCTTCGGCGATCTGGTCGGGCAGGACGAGGCGGTGGACACGCTGCGGCGGGCCGCCGCCTCGGCCGCCGCGCTGCTGCGCGCCGCCGTGCCCGTCGCGGCCGGCGCGCCGGCGGGCGGGTACGACGACCTCGACGCGCTCGCCGAGGAGCTCGACGGCACCGACGCCGACCCGCCTCCGGCACCCGCCGCTGAAGCCGATCCCGGCGCCGGGATGACCCACGCCTGGATCTTCACCGGGCCGCCCGGATCCGGCCGGTCGGTGGCCGCCCGCGCGTTCGCCGCCGCCCTGCAGTGCGTGCACGGCACCGGATGCGGCAGCTGCCCCGGCTGCCACACCACGCTCACCGGCACGCACGCCGACGTGCGCCTCGTCGTTCCGGACGGGCTCTCCATCGGTGTCGGCGAGATGCGCGCGCTGGTGCTCAGGGCGGCGAGCACGCCGTCCGGTGGCCGGTGGCAGGTAGTGATCATCGAGGACGCCGACCGGCTCACCGAGGCCGCCGGCAACGCGCTGCTCAAGGCGATCGAGGAACCGCCGCCGCGTACCGTCTTCCTGCTCTGCGCCCCGTCCACCCACCCGGACGACATCTCCGTGACCATCCGGTCGCGCTGCCGCGTCGTACCGTTGCGCCAGCCGCCGCCGGCCGCGGTGGCCGAGGTGCTGGTCCGCCGGGACGGCATCGCGCCGGACGTGGCCGAGTGGGCCGCGGCGGCCGCGCAGGGGCACGTGGGCCGGGCCCGGCGGCTGGCCCGCGACCCGGAGGCCCGGCAGCGGCGCGACGCGGTGCTGGCCGTGCCGCGCCGGCTGACCGGCGTGGGCGCGGCGTTCGACGCCGCCTCGGCGCTGATCGAGGCCGCCGAGGCGGAGGCCGCCGCCTCGGTCGTCGAGATCGACGAGGCGGAGCGTACGGCGTTGCAGACCGCGCTCGGTGCGGGCGGCACCGGCCGGGGCGCGGCCGGCGCCATGCGCGGCGCGGCCGGCCAGCTCAAGGATCTGGAGAAGCGGCAGAAGTCGCGGGCCACCCGTGCCCAGCGGGACGCGCTCGACCGGGCGCTTGTCGACCTGGCCGGGTTCTACCGCGATGCGCTCACCATGGCGTTGCGGGCGCCGGTCGCCCCGGTGCACACCGACACCGCGGCGCTGGCCGGCGCGGGCGCGCAGAAGTGGGACGCCGAGGGCTCGCTGCGCCGCTTGGAGGCGGTGCTGGAGTGCCGGGCGGCGATCGAGGCGAACGTCAAGCCGCGGATCGCGGTGGAGGCGATGATGCTCGCCCTCTGGCGCGGCTGACCCACGCCCGCTCCACGCTGTCCACAGGGCATCGACACGCGCGATTGGCGTGCGGTACGGTCCCCGGTGATGCCGCCGTGATCGAGGCGGCACGCTCAGTGATGTTGGGGCCGACCGGCCGGGAGGAGTCCGCCGATGCCGCGGGGCGAGATCGACGAGGCCTGGATCGAGGAGGCGGTGCGGCGCTACCGCCGCATCGAGAACCTGCAGGCCGAGTTCGACCAGGCGGTGGCCACTGTCGAGGTCACCGTCCGCTCGCCCGACGGCCTTGTCGAGGTGGTGGTGACAGCCGGTGGGCGCATCACCGACGTGCGTTTCCTCGGGCCGCTGCACCACCGCAGCCCACGTGACGTGGCCGGGTCGGTGCAGGCGGCGGTCACCGCCGCCGCCGACGCGGCGCAGTGGGCGCGGGAGAAGCTGCACAACGAGACGTTCGCGGCCTACCGGCCGCTGGCGGGAGCCTGACATGGAGACGCTGCGCGCCCTGGCCGCCCGCCTCGACGAGGCCGGCGCGACCCTCGCCACGCTGGCCCGCTCGGTGCCCGCCACCGTCCCGCCGCACCCCGCG
>NZ_JAGPXV010000522.1:0-4341 GCF_018070405.1 Micromonospora sp. D75 | reverse complement strand
CGAGGGTGACCGGGTCCGCATCGAGGGCAACACCGTGTTCGTCGGCGAGGAGCCGGTCGCGCACGGCACGCTGCAGGACGCCGAAACCGTAGCCAAGTCGATGGCCGACGCCCGGGAGGGCCTGTCGGTGCAGTTGGAGGCGTTCGCCGCCAACACGATGGACTACCTGCGGCAGGAACGCGACCTGCTGCTCGACGGCGTCGGCGTACCGGAGATCCAGACCCAGATCCAGGGCCGGCACTGCCTGATCGTGGTGCGCGGCTACGACTACAAGGCCGACCTGGACGTGCTGCGCCCGTACATCCGGGAGTTCAAGCCGGTGCTGATCGGCGTCGACGGCGGGGCCGACGCGCTGGTCGAGGCGGGCTACACCCCGGACATGATCATCGGCGACATGGACTCGGTCACCGACGACGTGCTGCGCTGCGGCGCCGAGGTGATCGTGCACGCCTACCCGGACGGGCGGGCGCCCGGCCTGGCCCGGGTCAACGGGCTCGGCGTACCGGCGATCACGTTCCCGGCGGCGGCCACCAGCGAGGATCTCGCCATGCTGCTGGCCGACGAGAAGGGCGCGTCGCTGCTGGTGGCCGTCGGCACCCACGCCACCCTGGTCGAGTTCCTGGACAAGGGGCGCGGCGGCATGGCGTCGACGTTCCTGACCCGGCTGAAGGTGGGCGGCAAGCTGGTCGACGCCAAGGGCGTCAGCCGGCTCTACCGGCAGAGCATCTCCGGTTCGTCGCTGCTGTTGCTGGTCCTGTCGGCGGTGGCCGCGATGGCCTCCGCGGTGGCGGTCTCCACCGTCGGGAAGGCGTATTTGGGCGTGGTCTCCGAATGGTGGGACAATTTCGTGTTCCAGCTCGGCCAGCTCTTCTAGCTCCCCCGACGATCAAGAGGCTGCAAGCGTGATCAACTTTCGCTACCACGTGGTGTCCCTGACCGCGGTGTTCCTGGCGCTGGCGATCGGCCTGGTGGTCGGCACGGCCGCCCTCAACGGGCCGGTCGCCGACTCGCTCCGGGAGAACGTCAACGGCCTGCGCAAGGACAACTCGCTGATGCGCCAGTCGGTCAACAGCATGCAGAAGCAGCTGGAGACCGAGGAGGACTTCGCCGCCGAGGTGGCCCAGCTCGTCCTGCCCGGCAAGCTGACCGGCCGCCGGGTGCTGGTGCTCACCCTGCCCAGCGGCCGCGACCAGGCCGAGGGCGTGGTGAAGATGCTGCAGACCGCCGGCGCGGACGTCACCGGCCGCATCGACGTGCAGGACAAGTTCGTCAACCCGGACAGCAACAACAACCTGCTGGAACTGGCGGTCACCGCCCGGCCGAACACGTCCCCCGCCATCAACCTGCCCGGCAACGGGCACGGCGTGGAGACCTCGAGCGCGCTGCTGGCGAACGTCCTGGTCGACCGTCCCGCGGGCACCCCGGCGGCCAGCGAGACCGACCGGCGCACGGTGCTGGAGCAGTACGCCACCGCCGGCTACCTCACCCCGGCGGACAAGATCTCCACCGCCGCCGAGGCGGTCGTGATGGTCACCGGCCAGCCGTACGTGGACAAGGACTCGGCCAAGAAGGACGAGTCGGTGGTGAAGATCGCCGTGGAGTTCGACCGGGCCGGCGCGCTGGTGGTCGCCGGCATGGGCTCGACCGGCGGGAACCTGGTCTCCGTGGTCCGCGGCGACCCGGTGCTGTCGCAGACCATCTCCACCGTCGACAACGCCAACACCGTGCAGGGCCAGCTGGCCACCAGCCTCGCCCTGGCGCAGCAGCTCACCGAGAAGAAGACCGGCCAGTACGGCGTGGGCGACAACGCCGCCTCCCGGGTGCCTACACTGCCCCGGTGACCGCTCGGGCCGCCCGGTCCGTGCCGCGTCGCGTTCGAAGTCCGGATCGAGGAGGTCCCGTGAGACTGGGTCGGCTGCTCGCCGTGGGCGCGGGGGTGCTGGCCGCCCGCTACACGCTGCGCCAGACGCGCACGTCGCCGGGCGGGCCGGCGCTGGAGCGCACCAACTACCGGGGCCGCACGGTGACCCTGGCCGCCGGTCCGGCCCTCGCCGTGGGCGCGGCGACCGGCGGCGCGCTGGGCGCCGGCAGCGCACCGGCCGGCGCCGCCGCGCTCGTCGCCGGGCTGGGCGCGGGCGCTGTCGGCCTCTACGACGACGTGGTCGGCGCACGCCCTGAGCAGAAGGCCGCCAAGGGCTTCGCCGGGCACCTCGCCGCGCTGCGCGAGGGCCAGGTCACCGCCGGCATGGTGAAGGTCGCCGGGGTCGGTGTGGCCGGGCTCGCCGCCGCGGCGCTGCTCGCCGCCGACCGGCGGGTCGCCGCGCACCCGCGCCGCCGGCGCGCCGGGGCGGTCGGCCGCGGGCTCGACGTGCTGCTCGGCGCCGGCGTGGTGGCCGGCACCGCCAACCTGGTCAACCTGCTCGACCTGCGGCCCGGCCGGGCGCTGAAGTCCGGCATGCTGCTCGGCGCGCCGCTGACCACCGGCCCGCACGGCGGCATCGCGGCCGGCGCGGTCGGCGCGTCGGCCGCGCTGGTCGGCGACGACCTGGGCGAACGGGTGATGGTCGGGGACAGCGGCGCGAACGCGCTCGGTGCGGTGCTCGGCGTGAGCCTGGCCGCGCGTACCGGGCCGCTGGGCCGCGCCGGCGTGCTGGCCGTGCTCGCCGCGCTCACCGCCGCCAGCGAGAAGGTCAGCTTCACCCAGGTCATCGCGTCCACGCCAGGGCTGCGGCACCTCGACGAACTGGGCCGGCTGCCCGACTGACGTGACGAAACCGGCACCTCTCGCCGCCGCCGGCCGCGTCGCCGGGGCGGCCGCCCTCATCGGCGTGCTCACCGTGGTCAGCCGGCTCGCCGGCTTCGGCCGCACCGCCGTGTTCACCTGGACGCTGTCCACCAGCGACCTCGGCGGCGCCTACCTGGTGGCCAACTACGTCCCGAACTTCATCTTCGAGATCGTCGCGGGCGGGGCGCTGGCCAGTCTCGTCGTACCGTTGCTGGCCGGCGCGGTCGAGGCCGGTGACCGGCGTGCGGTGGCCGCCACCACCGGCGCGCTGCTGACCTGGACGCTGACGCTGCTGGTGCCGCTGGCGGTCCTGGTGGCGATCTTCGCCGACCCGCTGCCGGGCCTGATCGGAGACGGTCTCAGCGAGGCGCAGCAGGCGTCCGGGGCCCGGATGCTGCGCGTCTTCGCGCCGCAGCTGCCGCTCTACGGCGTGGGCATCGTGCTCACCGGGGTGCTCCAGGCGCACCGCCGGTTCGCCTGGCCGGTGATCGCGCCGCTGCTGTCGAGCATCAGCGTGATCGGCGTCTACCTCGCCTTCACCGCGACCGAGGGGCGGCTGGCCACGATCGGCGAGGCCGGGCGCGGCGGCGAGCTGCTGCTGTCCGCCGGCACCACACTCGGCGTGGTGGTGCTCTCGCTGTCGCTGCTGATCCCGCTGCGCCGGCTGAAGCTCCGGATCCGGCCGGGCTACCGGTTCCCGGCCGACGCCCGGGCCCGGGTCGGCGGCCTGGCCGTCGCCGGGGTGGTCACCGTCGCCGCCCAGCAGATCGCCCTGGTGGTAGCGCTCAACCAGGTCACCTACGGCCGGACCGCCGACGTCGGCGTCTACAACCTCGCCCAGACCGTCTACTTCCTGCCCTGGGCGGTGCTGGCCGTGCCGCTGGCGGTGGCCGCGTACCCGACGCTCGTCGCGGCCCGGGCCACCGGCGACGAGCGCGCCTACCGGGACACGCTCGCCCCGGCGGTACGCGGCGTGGTGCTGTTCAGCCTGCTCGGCGCCGCCGCGCTCGTCGGCACCGCGATCCCGGTCGGGCACTTCTTCTTCGCCGACCCGCTGGACGCGCGTACCGCCGCGGCCGGGATCGCCGGGTTCGCGCCCGGCCTGCTCGGCTACGGCCTGTTCGCGGTCCTCACCCGCGCCCTGTACGCCCGCGGCGAGACCCGCGCGGCCACCGTCGCCACCGCGCTCGGATGGCTCAGCGTGCCCGCGTTCGCCCTCCTGTTCGCCCAGGCGCTGCCGCTGGCCGACCGGGTCCTCGCGGTGACGCTGGCGACGTCGGCCGGCATGGTGCTGCTCGGCGCGCTGCTGATCGTCGCGGTCCGGCGTGCCGCCGGCGGCGAGGCGCTCGCCGGGATCGGCCGGGCCGGCGCCGCCGGACTGCTCGCCGCCGTGGTCGCCGGAGCGGGCGGGGCGGCCGTCGCGGCGGGACTCGCCGGGCTCGGTGACGGCACCCCGACGACACCGCAGGCCCTCGCGCAGGGCATGCTGTCCGGGGTCGTGGTCGGTGTCCTGTTCCTCGCCGTCGCCTGGCTGACCGACGCCCGCGACCTGCGGC
>NZ_JAGPXV010000521.1:0-4341 GCF_018070405.1 Micromonospora sp. D75 | reverse complement strand
CCACACTCCCGTGCTCCACCGCCCGACCCGCATACATCACCAACACGTCATCAGCCACCTGAGACACCACACCCAGGTCATGCGTGATCAGAATGATCGCCGACCGGAACTCCGCCTGCAGATCCGCCAGCAGGTCCAGGATCTGCGCCTGCACCGTCACATCAAGCGCCGTCGTCGGCTCATCCGCGATCAACAGCTCCGGATCGTTCACCAGCGCCATCGCGATCATCGCCCGCTGCCGCATCCCACCCGAGAACTCATGCGGAAACTGATCGAACCGCTTCGCCGGCTGCGGAATCCCCACCCGGCCCAGCATGTCCACCGCCCGCGCCCGGGCCTCCCGCCGCCCGGCCCTCGGATGATGCACCCGATACGCCTCCGCGATCTGCCGCCCCACCGAGTAGTACGGATGCAACGCCGACAACGGATCCTGAAAGATCATCGCCATGTCCCGGCCCCGCAACCGACGAATCTCCTCCTCACCCAGACCCACCAACTGACGACCACCGACCGAGATCTCCCCGGAAATGGTCGTCCGCTTCACGTTGTGCAAGCCGAGGATCGCCAGCGACGTGACGCTCTTACCGGAACCGGACTCGCCCACGATCCCCAGCGTGCGACCCCGCTCGACGGCGAACGACACGCCGTCCACCGCCCGGACCACACCGTCCTCGGTGTCGAACCGCACCCGCAGATCCCGGACCTGGAGATAGGGCCCGTCGCCGGAGCGCTGCTCCGGCACCTCCGGGCGGTCCGGCTCCCCGGACGGCACCGCCTCCGACCTGCCCATTGACCGCCTCCCCTTCGGTGATGAAGAGAACCTACAGGAAAACCCAGGAGGCGAAAATAAGCTACATCGAGCGGTCCGTCAGCGGCCGTAGCGTAACGACATGGTTTCTGGTCCGCCGATCCTGCCGCAGAGCCAGACCCACCACCCGCGCTCCCGGTGGGCGGGGCTCGGCCCGCCCACCGGGAGATATCAGCCTGCGGCGGTGAGGGTGAGGACCACCGGGCCGCCGGGAAGCGTGCGGCTGTCCGAGCGATCCGGCATGTTCCACGCGGTGCTGTTCCGGGCGGCGTCGCTCAGCTCGAAGCCCACCGTGTACGCCCCGGCGGGCAGATCCTGCCACCACGGAAGGTAGAGCCACGCGGTAAGCGTCCCGTCGGGGGCCTGGCTGCTACCCCCACCCGACTGCGACACCACCTCGCCGTTGACGTCGTACACGTAGACGCTCACGCCGGTGATCGGTGCGACCTTCACATCGGCGTCGATGGTGAGCTTGATCGAGGTCTGCCCCACCTCGCTCACCGGCAGTGAGGACGGGTCGAGGCTGGCGCTGCGGGCCGTCGGCGGCTCGGTGCTCGGCACCCGCGTGATCGTCAGATCCGGATCCGGCGCGCCGTACATGCTTCCGTAGAGCGCGACGTTGCCGGCACCGTCGATCACCGCCAAGCCCTCGACCTCACACTGCGCGGTCTGCTGATACACCATGACCTTGACGGCGACACGACCGTCCGCCCTGGTGGTCGGGAGACCCCACTGCTGGCAGCCGCCGACGAGATCGAGCTGCACTGTCGACAGACCCTTGCGGGTGTCGGTCACGACCATGGTGATGTCGGTCATCACCGAGTCACGCCAGTTGTCCACCGGGTTCGGCTCGATCGCGAAGTCGCTGGCCCGTACCGTCGAGTTGGTCGTCGTGGTGACGGACGGCGCGGTCGGGTTCTTGTAGGTGGTCGTCCCGCCGGCGTTGTTGCGCAGCACCAACGCGGCAACCCGCCAGTTGCCGGTGGCGGCATCCGCGGGCACGGTCACGTCGAGCACGCACGGCATGTAGATGCCGTCCTGCTGGCCGCCGGTGACCCGGCCGCATCGCAGCCCGGTGCTGTACTCGTCCCGCTCCCAGGTGAAGGCGGTGGTGACGCTCGCGCCGCCCGGACCGGCCAGCCGGATGGTGCCCTTCCAGAAGCCGGACTGCCCGTCCTGCACCGTGAAGTCGTAGGTCACGGTGGCCGCGCCGTTCCCCACGTAGAAGTAGGGACGGCGCACCGGGGAGCTCAGCGAGATGGAGTCGGCGCTCGGCCCCGACGAGTCGATCAGCGTCCGGGCCGTGAACCGGTAACCGAACGCCTGGAGGCGGGTGCCCGAGACCGTGGTGGTGACGCCCTGGGAACCGATGGTGACCTTCGTTACCTCCCAGATCGCGGTGTCCGCGTCGGAGTAGGCCCGCACCGGAAGGTCGAAGGAGTAGGTGGACTCCTGCGGCGTGCCCGACTCGTACACACCGTCACCGCAGCAGGTCTCCTGGTACGCGTAGCGCGCGACCAGGTCGTGACCGACCAGTTCACCGGTGACGGTGCTGCGCATGCGCATGGTGACGGTGCCGAAGATGGAGCCGGCCTCCGGGTCGGTGTTGGTGACCGTCCAGGTGAGCTTGTTGCTGGCGTAGTCGCCGGTGGCGTCGACCGTGTCGTTGGCGAAGGCGAGGGCGGTGAGCTTGAGTCGCGGGGCCGCGGCGTGGGCGGCAGTGGCACCGAACATGGTCGCGGCGACCATGACGACGAGCGTCAACGCACCGCGGAGTAGTCGGTGCGCGGAAGTGGCAGACATGGACCATTTCTTATCAGCGTCCGGCGACTCGGGTTGTCCCGTTCACGCGCAGGTCGGCATCGATTTCGCCACAGCCCACCTCGGAGCCGGTCGGATGACGTCGTCCCCTGACGGATGTCGGTGCGCTGGCCTAGGGTCGGGCGCATGAGCGAGTTCGACGCGGCGACCGCTGCCGTCCAAGCCGCCCTCGACGCGGGCGCCCGGTACGCCGACGCCCGGGTCATGCACCGCCGCTACGAGTCGATGTCTGCGCGCAACGGCGACATCGAGGAGCTGAGCCAGGACGAGAGCATCGGGCTGGGCGTACGCGCGCTCGTCGGTTCGGGGTGGGGCTTCCACGCCGTACCCGATCTGTCCGACGCGGCGGCCAGCGACGCCGGCCGGCGCGCCGCGGCGATCGCCACCGCGAGCGCGCGGGTTCCCGGCCCGCCGATCGACCTGGTGCCTTCCGAGGCGGCGGTGGCGAGCTGGGCCTCGGAGTGCGCCGTCGACCCGCTCGGGGTGCCGCTGTCGGACAAGGGCGACCTGCTGGTCCGCGCCACCGCGACGATGCGCGAGCACGGCGCCGACCTGGCCGAGGGGCTCTACCAGATCTGGGACACCACGAAATGGTTCGTCTCCAGCGAGGGCCACCGGATCGACCAGCACATCCGGGAGTGCGGCGGCGGCATCTCGGCCACGTCGATCGGCGACGGCGAGACGCAGCGCCGGTCCTACCCGAGCTACCGCGGGCAATACGGCACGACCGGCTGGGAGCTGGTCACCTCGCTGGACCTGGCCGCGCACGCCGCCCGGATCGCCGAGGAGTCCCGCGAGCTGCTGACCGCGCCGCTCTGCCCGGCCGGCGAGACCGATCTGATCCTCGGCGGCGAGCAGCTCGCGCTGCAGATCCACGAGTCGGTCGGGCACGCCATCGAGCTGGACCGCATCCTCGGCTGGGAGGCGGCTTTCGCCGGCACGTCCTGGCTCGACCTGGCCCGCCTCGGCTCGCTGCGGTACGGCTCCGAGCTGATGAACGTGACCATCGACACGACCATCCCCGGGGCGCTGGGCAGCTTCGGCTACGACGACGAGGGCTCCGCCGCCGTGGCCCGGGACGCGGTCCGCGAGGGGCGGTGGGTCGGGGTGCTCGCCGGCCGGGACTCGGCCGCCGTCGCCGGCCTGGACTACGGCGGCAGCGTACGGGCCGACGGCTGGGCCCGGCTGCCGATGGTGCGGATGACGAACGTGGGCCTGGAGCCCGGCCCGCACACGCTGGACGAGATCATCGCGGCCACCGACGACGGGGTGCTGATGGACATCAACCGGTCCTGGTCGATCGACGACAAGCGGCTCAACTTCCAGTTCGGCTGCGAGGTCGGCTGGGAGGTCAAGAACGGCCGCCGGGGGCGGATGCTGCGCAACCCGACGTACACCGGCATCGGGCCGGTCTTCTGGCGCTCGATGGACATGCTCTCCTCGGAGACGGTCGCCTGGGGCACGCCCAACTGCGGGAAGGGGCAGCCCGGCCAGGTCGGGCACACCGGCCATCCGGCCGCGCCGGCCCGGTTCCGCGGCGTCCGGGTGGGGGTGCGGGCATGAGCGAGCGAATCAGCAGGCTCAGGGCGACAGTGCCTCATGACGGCACGGAGCGAAGCGGAGTGCCGGCATGAGCGCCGAACTGGGGATCGCCGCGGGGGTGGTGGACCTGGTCCGGCGTACCGCCGGTCCGGGCGCCGAGGCCGAGGTGC
>NZ_JAGPXV010000520.1:0-4349 GCF_018070405.1 Micromonospora sp. D75 | reverse complement strand
GCAGCGGGGTGAGCGTCCCCCGTTCGAAGAGCCCCAGCAGAACGACCAGCATGCGCTGCACCTCGTCGGGCTCCTGCAGGGTCAGGTCGAAGGCGGTATAGGCCACCCCCGGATGGTCGACGGCGACGCGGGCGGCGTCGCGGATGTCGGTCTTGCCCATCTCGACGAACCGCCCGCCGCGCGGCAGCAGCCGCAGCGAGGCGTCGACGAACTCGCGGGCCAGCGAGTCCAGCACGACGTCCACGCCCCGGCCGCCGGTGGCGTCGGTGAAGCGGGTCTCGAAGTCGAGGGTCCGGGACGAGGCCAGGTGCTCCTCGTCGAGGCCGAGCGCGCGCAGGGCGTCCCACTTGGCGGGGCTGGCGGTGGCGTACACCTCGGCCCCGAGGTGGCGGGCGATCTGCACGGCGGCCATGCCCACGCCGCCGGCCGCCGCGTGCACCAGCACCGACTCGCCCCGGGTGAGCCCGGCCAGGTTGACCAGCCCGTGGTACGCGGTCAGGAAGACCACCGGCACGGACGCGGCCTCGACGTACGACCAGCCGGCCGGCATCGGGGCCAGCAGGCGGCGGTCGGTGACCGCGACGGGTCCGAAGCAGCCCACGAAGACACCGAAGACGCGGTCGCCAGGGCGCAGGTCGGTCACCTCGGCGCCGACCTCGACGACCTCGCCGGCGCCCTCGCCGCCGAGCGGGCCCGCGTCGCCCGGGTAGAGACCGAGCGCGTTGAGCACGTCGCGGAAGTTGAGGCCGGCGGCGCGGACGCGGACCCGGACCTCGCGGGGGCCGAGCGCGGCGTCGGCGGCGTCGGTGGCGACCAGGGTGAGGTTCTCCAGGCTGCCGCGCACCGGCGCGTCCAGCCGCCACGCGGCGGCGGGCGGTGCGGGCAGCTCGCCGGCCGACCCGGCCCGCGCCAGCCGCGGCACGTACGCCGCGCCGACCCGGATCGCGGCCTGCGGCTCGTCCGCCGCCAGGTGGGCGGCCACCTCGTCCGGGCCGATCCCGTCGCCGTCGACGTCGACGACGACGATCTGGCCCGGGTTCTCCGACTGGGCGGAGCGCACCAGGCCCCACGCCGCCGCGGCGGCCGGGTCGGTCACCTCGCCGGCGTGGTGCACGGCCACCGCGCCCCGGGTCACCAGCAGCAGCCGCGACGCCGCCCAGCGGGGCTCGGTGAGCCAGCGCCGGACCAGGTCGAGGGCCTGCACGGCGGCATGGCGCGCCGCGCGGGGGCTGGGCTGCGCGGGGTGCGCGCCGAGCGGCACGAGCACCGCCCCGGGCAGGGCCAGTCCGGCGTCCACCGCGTCGGCGAGCCCGTCCAGCCCGTGGTGCAGCGGGAACCCGTCCAGGCCGGGGGCGACGGCCACGGCGTCAACCGGGGTGGCCGTCTCGACGGGCGGCAGCGGCGTCCAGTCGACGCGGAACAGGGCGTCGCGGGTGGCCCGGTCGTCGGTGACGGCCAGCTCGGTGGTGGAGATCGGGCGCATCGTGAGGGCGGCCACCTCGGCCACCGGGGCGCCGGTCGGATCGGCGACGGTCAGCGCGATGGCGTGCGGCCCGACCCGGGTCAGCCGTACCCGCAGGGCGGTGGCCCCGGTGGCGTGCAGGCTGACGCCGTTCCAGGCGAACGGCAGCAGGAGCTGGCCGGCCCCGGCCCCGGCGAGACCGCCGAAGTGCGCGGCGTGCAGGGCGGCGTCGAACAGGGCAGGGTGCAGGCCGTACCGGTCGGCGTCGACCCGCTGGGCCGCCGGCAGCTCCACCTCGGCGTAGACCTCGTCGCCGCCGGTCCACACCGCGCGCAGGCCCTGGAACGCCGGCCCGTACGCGTACCCGTCGGCTTCCAGGCCGGCATAGAAGCCGGTCAGGTCGACGGGCCGGGTGTCGGGCGGCGGCCAGGCGGTGAGCTGCGGCGACACCGCGGGCTGGTCGGCGCGGAGGGTGGCGCTGGCGTGCCGGGTCCACGGCTGTCCCGCCGGCGCGTCGGCGGGCCGGGAGTGCACGGTCACCGGCCGGCGTCCGTCGCCGGCGCCCGCGCCGACCGCCACCTGCACCTGCGTCGCGCCGTCGGCGGGCAGGGTCAGCGGGGCCTCGATGACCAGCTCGTCGAGGAACGGGTGGCCGACCTCGTCGCCGGCGCGCAGGCAGAACTCCACCAGGCCGGTGCCGGGCACCAGCACGCTGCCGGTGACCCGGTGGTCGGCCAGCCACGGCTGCGCGTCGGCCGACAGCCGCCCGGTGAACAGGTGGCCCCTCGTCTCGGCCAGCACGACCGACGCGCCGAGCAGCGGATGACCGGCGGCGTCCAGACCGGCGGCGCCGACGTCGCCGGGGCCGGAGACCGGCCGGGGCCAGTAGCGGCGGTGGGCGAACGCGTACGTGGGCAGGTCGACGCGCCGGCCGCCGGCCAGTGCGGGCCGCCAGTCCACCGCGACCCCGGACACGTGGAGCTGGGCCAGGGAGAGCAGGAACCGCTCCCGGCCGCCCTGGTCGCGTTGCACCGAGCCGACCACCACGGCATCGCCGTCGTGGTCGGCGAGGGTCTCCTCCACGCCGACGGTGAGCACCGGGTGGGGGCTGCACTCGACGTACGCGTCGTGGCCCTCGGCGGCCAGCGCGCGGATCGCCCGTTCCAGCTCGACGGGCCGGCGCAGGTTGCGGTACCAGTAGTCGGGCCCCATCTCCTCGCCGTCGAGCCAGCGCAGGTCGGTGGTGGAGAACAGCGGCACGGCGGCCGGGCCGGGGGCGATGCCGGCCAGCACCTCGGCCAGCTCGTCGCGGATGCGTTCCACCTGGGCGGAGTGGGAGGCGTAGTCGACGGCGATGCGCCGCACCCGGGCCTGCTCGCCGGCCAGCTCGGCGAGCAGTTCCTCGACCGCCTCCGGCTCGCCGGAGACCACGACGGCGGCCGGCCCGTTCACGGCGGCGACCGAGATCCGCTCACCGAAGCGGGCGATCCGATCTCGGACCGTGTCGGCCGGCAGCGCGACGGAGGCCATCGCCCCGTGCCCGGCCAGAGCCCGTAGCGCGCGGCTGCGCAGCGCCACCACCCGGGCCGCGTCGGGCAGGGAGAGCACCCCGGCGACGCAGGCGGCGGCGATCTCGCCCTGGGAGTGGCCGACCACGGCGGCCGGCTGCACGCCGTACGAGCGCCACAGCTCGGCCAGCGACACCATCATCGCGAACAGGGCGGGCTGCACGACGTCGACCTCGTCGAGGCCGGGCGCGCCCGGCGCCTGGCGCAGCACGTCCAGCAGTGACCAGTCCAGGTACGGCCGCAGCGCCGCGTCGCAGGCCGCCATGCGTTCGGCGAACACGGGGGCCTGGTCGAGCAGGTCCAACCCCATGCCGAGCCACTGGGAGCCCTGCCCGGGGAAGACGAAGACGCACCGGCCGGTGGGCCGCGCCTCGCCGCGCGTGACCGCCGGGTCGGGCCGGCCCTCGACCAGCGCGTCGAGGGCGTCGGCGACCCGCTGCGCGGACGCGGCCACCAGCACCGCTCGGGAGTCGAAGGCGCCCCGGCTGGTGGCCAGCGACCACGCCACGTCGAGGGGCCGCTGGTCGGGCCGGGCGGCGAGGTGCTCCCGCAGCCGCCGCGCCTGGCCGGCGAGCGCCTGCGGGGTACGCGCCGACAGCAGCCACGGCAGCGCGCGCTCCTGCGGCGGCTCGGATTCGGCGGCCTCCGGCGGCGCCTCGGCGACCGACTCGACGATCACGTGGGCGTTGGTGCCGCTGATGCCGAACGACGAGACGCCGGCGCGCACCGGCCGGTCCGCCGCCGGCCACGGGCGGGCCTCGGTGAGCAGCTGCACCGCTCCCGAGTCCCAGTCGATCCGCGAGCTGCGGCGCTCGGCGTGCAGGGTGCGGGGCAGCCGCCCGTGCCGCATGGCGAGGACCATCTTGAGCACGCCGGCGACGCCGGCCGCGGCCTGGGTGTGCCCGAGGTTCGACTTGACCGAGCCGAGCAGCACCGGCGCGGCGCCGGCCGGGCGCTGCCCGTACGTGGCGAGAATCGCCTCCGCCTCGATGGGGTCGCCGAGTGACGTGCCGGTGCCGTGCGCCTCCACCACGTCCACGTCGGCGGCACTCAGCCCGGCGGCGCCCAGCGCGGCCTTGATGACCCGTTCCTGCGACGGTCCGTTCGGGGCGGTCAGCCCGTTCGACGCGCCGTCGGAGTTGACCGCCGAGCCGCGCACGACGGCCAGCACGGGGTGGCCCCGGCGGCGGGCCTCGGAGAGCCGCTCCACCACCAGCATCCCGACGCCCTCGGACATGCCGAAGCCGTCGGCGTCCTCGGCGAACGCCTTGCACCGCCCGTCGGCGGCGAGACCGCGCTGGCGGCTGAAGCCGGTCAGC
>NZ_JAGPXV010000052.1:0-16836 GCF_018070405.1 Micromonospora sp. D75 | reverse complement strand
GATCATGCAGGCGCCGACCGGCGGCACGGCGGCGTCGAGGGCCTTGAGCGTGCCGATGACGGTGAACAGGCCGAGGCCGGCGGCGTCGAGCACCAGCACCGTGGTGCGCAGCCGGGCGAGCTGCGGGTGAAGCCAGAACACGGCGGCGGCGGTGACGGACGCGGTGGCGGCGTACCGCCAGTCGGCGAACGCCAGCGGGGGCACCTCGTCGATCGCCAGGTCACGGAAGATTCCTCCGCCGAGCGCGGCGACCACGCCGACGAAGACGACGCCGAACAGGTCGAGCCGTTTCGCCACCGCCGCGGAGGCGCCGGAGGCGGCGAAGACCGCCACGCCGGTGAGGTCGGCGACAAGCAGGGCGGTGGAGGTGGTCACCGCCGCAGGTTACGTCGAGGGGCGGCGGAGCCGCCCGCTGTCACTCGGCGTACGAGTCGTAGATCTCCTTGCACTTCGGGCACACCGGCGAGCCGGGCTTGGCCGCCTTGGTGACCGGGAACGTCTCGCCGCAGAGCGCGACCACGAAGGTGCCCATGACGGCACTCTCAGCGATCTTCTCCTTACGGACGTAGTGGAACATCTCCGGACCAGTGTCCGCGTCCTTCAGCTCGGGACGCTCGAGAACCTCTGTGCTCACGACTCCACCTCCGGCGTTCCAGTTTTCCAGGTCGGTCCGTCCTGGTCCACCTGGGCCCCGGGCGGGAGCGGGCCGTACGGTAGCCGACGTGACCAACTTTCACATCAGTCTCGGTAGTGAGGTGGCCGACGCCCTGCGCGACGGCCGCCCGGTCGTGGCGTTGGAGAGCACGATCGTCTCGCACGGGCTGCCCCGGCCGGACAACCTGCGCGTGGCGCGCGAGATCGAGCAGGCGGTACGGGACGCGGGCGCGGTGCCGGCCACCATCGGCATGGTCGCCGGCGAGTTGCGGGTGGGGCTGGACGACGCCCAGCTCACCCGCCTCGCCACCGTCGACGGCGTGAGCAAGCTCTCGGTCCGCGACCTGGCCCCGGCGGCGGCCACCGGCGCGGACGGCGCCACCACCGTCGCGGCCACCAGCGCGGACGCTGCGGCGGCCGGGATCGGCGTGTTCGCCACCGGCGGGCTCGGCGGCGTGCACCGGGAGGCGGCGCAGACGTTCGACGAGTCGGCGGACCTGGTCACGCTGGCCCGGACCCCGATCGCGGTGGTCTGCGCCGGGGTGAAGTCGATCCTCGACGTGGGCGCCACGCTGGAGCGGCTGGAGACGCTCGGGGTGGGCGTGGTCGGCTACCGCACCCGCCGCTTCCCCGGCTTCTACCTCACCGACGCCGGCTTCGACCTGGACTGGTCGGTCGAGTCGCCGGAGCAGGTGGCGGACGTGCTGGCCGCCCGCGCGGCGCACGGCGTGCACCACGGCGGCCTGGTGGTGGCCAACCCGCTGCCCGCCGACGAGCAGCTCGACCCGGCGCTGCACGACCGGACGCTCGCCGAAGGGCTGGCCGCGCTGGCCCGCGAGGGGATCACCGGCAAGGCGGTCACCCCGTTCCTGCTGTCGCACTTCCACTCGGCGACCGAGGGCGCCAGCCTGGCGGTGAACGTCCGGATCATCCTGCGCAACGCCGACCTCGCGGCCCGGATCGCGGTCGCCGCGGCGACCCGTCGCGCCCCATGAGCGCCACGCCGCGCATCGTCGTCGTCGGCGACGTGATCACCGACGTGCTCGCGGTGCTGTCCGGGCCGCTCGCGACCGGCTCGGACACCGCGGCCGGGATCCGGTTCAGCGGCGGCGGGCAGGCGGCGAACACCGCGGCCTGGCTCGCCGGGCAGGGCGCGGCGGTGACGCTGGTCGCCGCCGTCGGCGACGACGAGACCGGCCGGGAACGGGTGGCCGAGCTGACCCGGATCGGTGTGGACTGCGCGGTGGAGCGGCACGAGGGCTACCCGACCGGCACCGTCATCGTGCTCGCCCACGACGGGGAGCGCACGATGATCAGTCAGCGGGGCGCGAACCTGCGGCTGACCGCCGCGCACGTGGACGCGGCGCTGGCCGCCGCGCCCGACGCCGGGCATCTGCACCTGTCCGCGTACACCCTGTTGGACGTCGGGTCGCGCGGCGCCGGCCTGCGCGCGCTGGCCACGGCCCGCGAGCGCGGGCTGACCGTCAGCGTCGACGCGGCGTCCGCGGCGCCGCTGCGGCGCGTCGGCGGGGCGTTCCTGACCTGGGTACGCGACGTCGACCTGCTGCTGGTCAACACGGACGAGGCGACGGTGCTGGCCGGCGGGCTGGACCCGGCGGCGCAGGCGCGGGCGCTGACCGCGGTGGCGCACCGGGTGGTGGTCAAGCGCGGCGCGGCGGGCGCGGTGTGGGTGGAGCGCGGCGGTGTGGTGGAGTTCGCGCCGGCACCCGGGGTGGACGTGGTGGACGTGACCGGAGCCGGGGACGCGTTCGCCGCCGGGCTGCTCACCGCGTGGCTGGCCGGCGCCGACCCGCGCGCCGCGCTGGCCCGCGCCGGTGACCTGGGCGCGCTCGCCGTGACGACGGTGGGCGCCCGCCCGGCGCCCTGACGGCGGTGGCCGGTCCGGGCGGGTGCTCCGCCCGGGCCGGTCAGGGCTCGGCGTCGATGATCTTGTGCGGGTTCTCCTCGGCGGTGAGGGCGGTGGGTGCGGGCTCCTCGCGACGCCGGTTCTGGAACCGGTTCGCCAGCCGGTGCTCCTCCTTGGGCGGACGGTCGTTGGCGAGCAGCACGGCGAGCCAGGGCACGAGCACCATGCCGAGCGCGCACAGCGGCAGCCAGAGCCAGAGCAGCGGTGCCTTCGCGCCGACCAGGATCGCGCCCGCCACCAGACACGCGACCCGGATGGCCATCATCAGCACGTAACGCTTCTGCCGGCTGTTGAGCTGGTCGTCCTGGCTGCGCGGGGCGTCGGTGATCAGGATCGGCTGGTACGCCTGACGCTTCACCACGGACCTCCTACGAGGGGATACGGCCCATCCTGTCACTCCGGACGGATGATCGGCGAAATTCGTGACGAGCGGTCGCGTGTTACGTGGGTGGTACGCTTCGATCCGTGGCCAACCGGTTCAGCTTCACCGACGAGGCGCTGGCGAACCTGCGGGTCTACGACGTCACACCCGGGGAAGTCTGGGAGGCCCTGCACAGCAGGCACCGGGTCATCCGGCACCTCGGTGACGACGTGATGGTGGTCTACGCCACCGAGCACCGCGGCCGGCGACTCGCCGTGCTGCTGGCCGAGGCCGACGGCACCGACAACGACTGGGACATCCTCTCCGCCCGCGAACTGAGCGACGTCGAGGCCAAGCGCTACGACGAGGCGGTGCGGAACTCACGCCGACGAGGAGGCGGTCACGATGCACCGTGACGAGGCGACCAAGCGGTTCCACGCCGGGGGCGACACGTTCGCCGACCTGATCGACGACACGTCACCGGCCCAACTGCCCACCCCCGACACCGACGTGCCGATGGTGAGCCGGTCGGTCCGGCTCCCGCTGGAGACGTACGAGCGGGTCCGCGCCGCCGCCGACGCGCGCGGCATCGGCGTGACCACGCTGATGCGGCAGTGGATCGAGGCCGGCCTGGCCGACCTGGACGACTCGGCCACCGTCTCGCTGGCCGACGTACGCCGCGCGCTGGCGTCGCTGTCCCGCCCGACCGCCGCCTGACGACTCACGCCTCGGGGCCACCCTCGCCGAGCGCCTCCCGCCCGATCGGCGAGGCGGAGGACTCCGGCGGCCGGTGCCAGGCCCGGCGGGCGTCGGCGAACGCGACGAGCGCCAGCAGGACGGCCACCGCGCCGAGCGCGAACATCGCCGGCACGGCCACCAGCGCGGGCAGGAGCAGCACCAGGGCCAGCAGCCCGGCCAGCCGGGGGCGGGACACCCGGCCGAAGATCTCGTACTCGAACCGGGAGCGGGCGGCCAGGAACAGCGCCGGACCGCCCACCACGAAGACCAGCCAGTCGGGCCGGGCCGTGTCGTACGGGTGGGCGATGACCAACTCGTAGCCGACCGCCGCGCCGATCACCCCGAGCACCATGAACAGGTGGGTCTGCGCCGCCGACTCGGCCAGCCGTCCCGGCGTGCCGGCCGTCCGCAGCGCCTGCGCGAGCAGGTGACCGGCCCGGTAGAAGTAGATCCGCCAGAGCAACGCCGTGATCACGAACGAGATCGCGAACGCCACCGCGGCGTCGCCGGAGAACTCCTTGCCGCTGTAGGTCACGCCGATCACCAGGATCGACTCGCCGAGCGCGATGAGGAAGATCTGCTGGTAGCGCTCGGCGAGGTGCTCCCCGGCGACGAGCCACTGCCGGACCCGCGAGGCCCCGAGCCGGGGCAGCGGCCAGCCCAGGAGCGTGCCGAGATGGTCCACCGCCAGCGCGACGACCCACAGCGCCAGGCGCGGACCGGGCATCAGCGCGCCGGCGAGCCAGAGCGGGGCGCTGAATCCCGCCCAGGCGGCCAGCCGCAGCGGGACCATGCGGCGCGGATGCCCCCGCAGCGCCACCGCGATCAGCAGCGGCCGGCCGACCATCACCGCGACGTACGCGAGCGCGAACGGCAGCGCCCGTTCCTCCAGCGCCCGGGGCAGCGTCACCCCCAGCACCAGGCTGCCGAACATGGTGCCGACCACCACGACCTGGATGACCGTGCGCTCCGGCTCGTACCGGCTGGTCACCCAGGTGGTGAGGGTCCAGACCTGCCAGAGCACCAGGAACAGCAGCAGGGTCTTGCCCACGTCGGCGGCCACCGCACCGGCCGAGCCGTCGAGCCCGTCGATCAGGCGCTGCGAGACCCGGGTCAGCGCGAACACGAAGACCAGGTCGAAGAAGAGCTCCAGGAAGGTGGCCCGGCCGGGGCTGGACGCGGTACGCAGCAGCGCCCCGCCCCGCTGCTCGGTCATCGTCCGCCCCCGTCCCCCGTCCTGGCAACAAACGACAGGGGCGGCGGGCCGGTTGCGGCGGCGGGCGGCGGATCAGCCCTTCGCGGCCTTCGCCTCCGCCTTCATCCGCTGCTTGAACTCGCGTACCCGGCGCAGCGACTCCGGATCGGTCACGTCCGCCACCGACCGGTGGGCGTCCGCGTCGCCGTAGTCACCGGCCGCCTCGCGCCAGCCGTCCGGGGTGACTCCGAACCGCTTCCCGAGCAGCGCGACGAAGATCTGCGCCTTCTGCCGGCCGAACCCGGGCAGCTCGCCGACCCGGCGCAGCAGTTCCCGCCCGTCGGCCACATCCGACCAGAGCCGGGCCGGGTCGCCGTCGTAGCGCTCGACGAGCATCCGGCACACCTCCTGCACGCGGGCCGCCATCGCCTTCGGGAAGCGATGCAGCGCCGGCGGCCGGGCGAAGAGCTCCACCAGCGCCTCCGGGTCGTACCCGGCCAGTTCCGCGGCGTCCGGCTCGTGGCCGAGCCGCTGCGCCAGCACGTACGGGGAGGAGAACGCCTTCTCCATCGGCACCTGCTGGTCCAGCACCATGCCGAGGAGCAGGGCCAGCGGGCTGCGCGCCAGAAGTTCGTTGGCCTGCGGGTCGATGGGCAGTGACAGCGTCATGGCGAACATGCTGTCACCCCGCATCGGCCGACGACGGGGACACGCGTACGGCACACAGGAGGAATACTTACGGATCCAGTACGGGAACGGGGGGAACAGCCGGTGCCGTCCGTGGCCGATGAGTTGCTCGCCGCCTACGACACTCAGTTGCGGGCCTGGACACCGCCGGCCCTCGGCCCACTCGGAGTCGTCTTCGAGCAGGACGGACCCGTCGTACGGGCGCATTTCGGCACCCACGGCACGGTGGACCACCGTGACCTGCCCGGGGCCGGGCTGGGCGCCCTGATCCGGCGGCAGCAAGAAGCCTTCGCCGCAAGCGGCGAGCCGGTCGAGTGGAAGGTCCACGCGTACGATCCACCGCAGCTCGCCGAGCACCTCGTCGCCGCCCGATTCACCCCCGGCTGGGAACGTCACGTGCTGGTGGCTCCGATCGACTCCCTGCCCTCCGCACCGTTTCCGCTTCCCGTCGGACAGCGCGTCCGGGAGGTCACGTTCGGGGAGCACCCACTGCTGGCGCGGGTACAGGCGATGGCTGCGGCCTCCGGCCCGCACCGGACGACGCTGGCGCAGTCGGAGGCGGACGGCGACGCCATCGGCTGGTGCCGAAACCTGGCGGTGCGAGAACTCGACGGATGGGCTCTGGCAGCCGGCTGGGCCATCCTCGTCGACGGCACCGAGTTCGTCTCCATCGGCGGCATGACCTTGCCTGAGCCCGCATTCCTGCCCGGTTGGCGGGCCTGGATCGACCTGCGTACCCGGCACCCGGGGGATTCTCGTCCGCCGGATGGCTGCCGATGGCGATACGTTGTCGCGGAGGCCACCGGTGATCTCCGGGCGATGCTTCTCGGCGTGGGCTTCCATGATGTGACGACGGTCCGTTCCTACCACTGGTCTCCCCCGAACCCGCCGGCGCGGGAGCGTCCGGTGGTGCTGGTCTTCGACGATCCGCAGGGGGATGAGATCTGGGGGCGCTTCGCCTCTCAGTGGGAGTTCTCGGCCGCGACGCAGGCTCATCCTCGGCTGGTGGAGCCGCCGGAGTCGGTGGCCTGGCACCTCGCCGCGATCGAGGAGGACGAGGCAGGCATCGCGGCACTGGAGTCGATCGTCCAGCGCGGCCTGCGGGCCACCGTTCGCCCCGGCGAGCGCGTGTATGCCCTTCATCCGTTCGTCCAGGGATACCACTTCGACCCGCGACGGACCGGCGGGCCGGGGCAACCGCCTACGCCGCGCTGCGCCTTCCCGGACCGCGGCGACCACCGCCTTTTCACCACAGCCGACCTGCGGCTGGGCACGTTCGGCGACCCGTGGGGCCAATCGCTCTGCGTCTTCGGCGGTGATCTGCTCGCCGAGGTCGAGGCCGACCTCACCGCCCTGCTCGGAACCGTTCTCCGCCGTGGGGGCCGTCCCGTGGGCAACATCTGGAGTTTCGGCCCGGACGGGCACAGCGTCAGCGGCCCGTGAACGTCTCCCTGGGTTGCCGCTCTGGTCGGCGGTCGTGGGTGCCGACTCTCCGACAGGAGACATCGAGTGCCTGAACAAGCCGCGAGGAGCAGAACGGTTACCCTCGGTGCGTCGTCCCAACGGAGGTTGCCGTGCCGAGTCTGGAGAGACCCCGCGTCGAGTACCGCACGCCCGAAGATCTGGTCCGGGACGTCACGGCAGGGCTGGTGCGGATTCCCCCCTTTCAGCGCTCCTTCAAGTGGGAGGGATCGGACATCGTCCGGCTCTTCGACAGTCTGTTGCGCGGATTTCCAATCGGGAATCTGCTTCTCTGGCAACGCCCCGCACCGGCCCAGCGGCTCCAGGTGGGGCCGCTCGACATCGAGGCTCCCGAGGTAACCGCCGCCCTCTGGGTGGTGGACGGGCAGCAGCGCATCGTGTCCATCGTCGGCGCGCTGACCATGGCTGACCAAGCTGTCGATCCACGATTTCGCATCCACCTCGATCTCGACACCGGCGAATTTCACACCGCCGGCACCCGTCAACGGCCCCCACGTACCTGGGTGCCCGTCAGCTTCCTGCTCGACACCGCGGTCCTGCTCCGCTGGATGCGCGACAACTCGTGGCTGTCAGAGAGTCAGCTAGCGCTGGCCGACCAAGCCGCCAAAGCGATCCGCGAGTACCAGATCCCGACCTACGTGGTGCACTCCGCCGATGAGCACGCGCTGCTCGAGATCTTCACGCGGATGAACTCGACCGGCAAACGCCTGACCAAGTCCGAGGTCTTCCAGGCTCTGCATGCCGGCGCCGTCGGCGACGAGTTGAGCAGCCTGCACGAACTGGGTCAGGTTCCCGCCGTCCTGGGATTCGGCGCGCTTGACGATCGGTTGACCCTCCGCTGCGTCCTGGCGTACCGAGGTGGAGACATCTTCCGGGAGGACTTCCGCCAGGAGTTCGGGCCGCGAGACGACCCGGGCGAGACGCTGCGCGAGGTCGCCGCACGACTGCGTGAGGCCGTCGAATTCCTCCGCGGTACCTGCGGCATCCCACACATCAGGCTGCTGCCCTACTCCCACGTGCTGCCGATCCTGGTCCGTTTCATCCGCTTGCACGGCGTACCGGCCGGCCGGCCGGCGACTCTGCTTCGACGCTGGGTCTGGCGGAGCGCGGTCGCTGGAACGCGGGCCCGCGCAGTGAGCGTCGCGGACATCCGCAGCCAGGTCGAGGCGGTCGGCACCTCCACCGCGCAAGCTGCGGCAACGAACCTGCTGCGGCAGGTGCAGCAGTTCCCGGATTTCGTCGCGGAACTGGACAAGGTCCACTTCAATCACGCGATGGCGAAGCTCAACACGCTCGGGTTGCTCTCTGCCGAACCTCGCGACCCGTTCCGGGGCGAGATTCTGGACGTCAGCCGCCTGCTCGACCAAGGGAGCCCGTTGAGACCACTCCTGGCCGTCAGTGGACACGCTGGCGGAACGATCGCCAACCGGTTCATCCTGCCGCCCGGGGAACGCCCGTCACCGCAGCTCCTCGCGTCGGCTGAACCGGCCGTCGCCGCCAGCCACCTGATCGACGAGCAAGCGCAGGAACGATTGGCGCGCGAAGACTGGCCAGCCTTCCTCGAGCTACGCGGCAGGTCGTGCGAGCGGACCATCACCGAGCACGTCAACCGCATGGCCGAGTGGGGCGCGCGGGACGGCCGCGCGATGGCTGACATTCTCCGACCGGTCGCCTGACATGGCAGTCGTCACTGCCGAAGTACGGCTGCACGGTAGACAGGTAGGCGAGCTGAGGTTCCGGCAGGGCGGCTCGGAGTTCAGCTACGACGACGATCTCGCCTCGCCCCGGCACCAAGTGCTGGGGCAGGTCTTCGAGGACGATCCGCGGGCGATCCGGCGGGCGAGGGTGGGCCTGCCCGCCTGGTTCGCCAACCTCCTGCCGGAGGGTGCCCTCCGCCGCCAGATCGTCCGGGAACTGGGCGGGGGGAACATCGGCGACTTCACGCTGCTGCTACGTGTGGGCGGCAACCTGCCGGGGGCGGTGACGGTTCACGCCGATGTCGAGCCGGCGGATGACGTGATCTCCAACGCGCTGGATGAAGCGAACCATCCTCTGCGGCATTCCCTGGCAGGCGTGCAGCTCAAGTATTCGATCTCCGCAGACCGCCTGGCTGTTCCCGTGAGCGGGCAGGGTTCCTGGTGGATCGTGAAGCTGCCCGACCAGGGCCTGCGAAATCTTCCCGTCAACGAGTACCTCACGATGAGTTGGCTTCGCGCGGCTGACTTCCCGGTGCCGCCGGTGGACCTGATCCGGGCGGATGCCGTGAAGGGTCTCCCCGACGGAATGATCGATCCCGGTGACCTCGTCTACCTCATCCGGCGGTTCGACCGGTCGACCACCGGGCGTATCCACGTGGAGGACTTCGCCCAGGTTGCGGACATCGGGCCGATGTTCAAGTACAGCGAGTCGGGCGCGAGCTACGACACGTTGGCCGCAGCGATCCTCCAACTCACCGGAGAGGACGGCTACCTCGACTTCATCAGCCGCTTGGTCGCGATGCTGGTGGTCGGAAACACCGACGGGCACCTGAAGAACTGGGCCCTGATCTATCCGGACGGCCGCACGCCACGCCTGGCTCCGGTCTACGACTTCCACTCACTGTCGGTCTATTCCCGTTACCGCTGGTCGCCGTTGGCGCTCAGCCTCGGCGCCGAGACCGTCCCGGCGCTCATCGACCAGGAGCACTTCCACCGACTGGCGGACGGTGCAGGCGGTGATCCGGGCCGCACACTGGAGACGGTCGCCCGGACGGTGGACCGCCTCCGCGAGGCGTGGCACAGCGGCCTGATGAACGAGACTCATGCCCGTTTTCCGGCCCTGGCCGACCACTACTCCCAGCGGCTGACGAGCCTGCCGATCTGTCAGTCCGCTCACTGACGTGACGCGGCCCGGCGGACCCCTGGAGGTCCACCGGGCCGCGGCCCACGGTGTGGTCAGGTCACCCGTGTCGTCAGTTGACGACGAAGAGCAGCCGGTTCGGCGAGCCCGAGCCCGGGCTGGTCACCTTGCCGGTGGTGGCGTTGCTGGTCAGGTAGCTGGCCACCTGAGCCGGGGTGTAGGAGGTGTTGGCGGACAGCACGAGCGCCGCCGCGCCGGCCACGTGCGGGGACGCCATCGAGGTGCCGCTGATCGAGTTGGTGGCGGTGTCGCTGGTCCGCCACGCCGAGGTGATCGACGAACCCGGGGCGAAGATGTCCACGCAGGAGCCGTAGTTGGAGTAGGAGGCACGGGCGTCGGTGCTGGTGGTGGCGCCCACCGTGATCGCCGCGGCGACCCGGGCCGGCGACGAGTTGCAGGCGTTGGCGCTGGAGTTGCCGGCCGCGAGCGCGTACGTGATGCCGGAGTTGATCGAGTTGGCCACCGCGTTGTCCAGCGTGGTGCTGGCGCCGCCGCCGAGGCTCATGTTGGCCACGGCCGGCTTCACCGCGTTCGAGGTGACCCAGTTGACGCCGCTGATCACGCCGGCGGTGGTGCCGCTGCCGGAGCAGTTGAGCACCTTGACGGCCACCAGGCGCACGCCCTTGGCCACGCCGTACTTGGTGCCGCCGACGGTGCCGGCGACGTGGGTGCCGTGGCCGTTGCAGTCGGTGTTGTTGGTGTCGACCGTGTTGGTGCCCCAGGTGGCCCGGCCGCCGAAGTCGCTGTGCGTGGTGCGGATGCCCGTGTCGATGATGTAGGCGCGCACGTTGCTGGCGGTGTTCGGGTAGGTGAAGGTGCTGTTCAGCGGCAGGTTGCGCTGGTCGATCCGGTCCAGGCCCCAGGTGGCCCCGGTCTGGGTGCCCTGGGTGGTCATGACGCGGTCCTGCTCGACGTACGCGACCGCCGGGTCGGCGGCGAGCCGGCGCGCCTGGGCGGCGGTCATCTTCGCGCTGTAGCCGGTGAGAGCGGAGCTCCACACCGTGCCGACGTTGCCGCCGTAGCGCTTGGCCAGGCCGGCGGCCCGGTCCGGGACGGCGGTACGGGCGGCGAGGGTGTTCGCGGTGCCGACCGCGTCGCCCTTGAGCACGACCACGTAGCTGCCGCTGACGGCGTCGGCGGCACCGGCGTACCGGATCTCCCCGGTGGGCGCGGCGAGAGCGGGCGTGGAGGCGGCGGCGGCGAAGGCCGCGGCGGCGGCCGTGACGGCGAGCGCACGCAGCGCGCGGCGCCGGGGAAGGGACACGTCGGGCATCGTCTGGCTCCCTACCGGGGCAGCCCGGTTTGTGGCCGGATCACCCCATCGACGGATGTTGGCAGGAATGCTAACCAGAGATCGACAAACATGAAAGAGATAGTTGCCGATAGATACGGTCCACGTTATGGATCGGCGGGTGCGCGCCACGCCGGACGGCGCCCGAGGCAGGATGAGCACGTGGACCGTCACGACATGCTGCTCTCCCCCGCCGGGGTCGACGCGCTGCGCACCGCGCTGACTCGCCCGCTTCACCGCCAACGGGATCGCCGACCGCCTGGGCCCGCAGGGCACCGGCGGCGTGGCCCGCAACGACTACCGGGCCGCGCTGCGCGCCACCGAGGACCGGGACCGGCTGGCCACGCTGATCCGCGTCTTCATCTGCGACCAGACCGAGCCGGAGGCGGCGGTCGCCGACGCGCTGGCCCCGCTGGCGCGGGACGAGGCGCTGGCCGGGGGCATCGTCGAGCGGCACGGCGACGGCCTGCGCGCCGGAGTCGACCTGGAGCCGTACGGCGACGACTGGTGGGTGCTCGCCGACGTGCCCGCCAGCGCCCGGCCCGGCCGTCCGCTGCACGCCGAGCACGTGCTGGGCATCGGCGGCGCGACCCAGACGCTGATCTCGGCGGCCGTACGCCCGGTCGTGGACACCGCACTCGACCTCGGCACCGGCTCCGGCGTACAGGCGCTGCACCTGGGCACCCACGCCCGCCGGGTCACCGCCACCGACGTCTCCGAGCGGGCGCTGCGGTTCGCCGCCACCACCGCCGCGCTCAACGGGCAGGACTGGGAACTGCTGCGCGGCGACATGGTCGCCCCGGTGGCCGGACGCCGCTTCGACCTGGTGGTCAGCAACCCGCCGTTCGTGGTCGGGCCGGGCACCACCACGCACGTCTACCGGGACTCCGGGCGGGTCGGCGACGCGATCGGCGCGGAGCTGGCCGCCGCCGCGCCGGACCTGCTCACCGAGGGCGGCACCATGCAGTACCTGGCGAACTGGGTGCACGTCACCGGTGAGGACTGGGCCGAGCGGGTCACCGGCTGGTTCGCCGGCACCGGCCTGGACGCCTGGGTCATCCAGCGCGAGGTGGCCGACCCGATGGCGTACGTGAACCTCTGGCTGACCGACGTCGGCGAGAGCGCCGACCCGCAGCGGATGGCGGCCTGGCTGGACTGGTTCGACGCGCACAAGGTGGAGGCGATCGGTTTCGGCATCGTCTCGCTGCGCCGCTCCGGCCACGCCCGGCCGGTCGTCCGGGTGGAGGACCTGCGCCAGCGGGTCGAGCCGCCGCTGGGCGACCGGATCGGCGAGTGGTTCACCAGGCAGGACTGGCTGCGCGCCCGGGACACCGAGGGCCTGCTCGCCGCCCGCTACCGCGCCGCCGAAGGGCTCCAGCTGCGGCAGGAGGCCACCATGGGCGACGACGGCTGGGCGGTGGACCGGCAGGTCCTGGCCATGCCGCGCGGGCTGCGCTGGTCGGAGGA
This sequence comes from Micromonospora sp. D75, assembly GCF_018070405.1. NCBI lineage: Bacteria > Bacillati > Actinomycetota > Actinomycetes > Micromonosporales > Micromonosporaceae > Micromonospora > Micromonospora sp. D75. The sequence continues at coordinate 4,136 of NZ_JAGPXV010000052.1, read as the reverse complement.
GATCGACCCGCTGGTGCTCGCCCTGGTCGGCGGCGCGGACGGCCGGCTGCCGCTGCGCGACCAACTCTCGCTGCTGGCCGCCGCGCACGACGTGGCGCCGGACGAGCTGGCCGAGGCGGCCGGGCCGATCGTGGCGCACCTGGTCGAGCGCGGCATCATCGAGCCGGTGACCGACTGATGCGGGCGGTGGTGCAGACGGTCGGCCGGGCCCGGGTGACAGTCGACGACGAGGTGACCGGTGAGATCACCGACGGGCTGCTGGTGCTGCTCGGCGTCACCCACACCGACACCCCGCAGGTGGCCGCCACGATGGCCCGCAAGCTGCACGAGCTGCGCATCCTCGACGACGAACGCAGCGCCGCCGACGTCGGCGCGCCGCTGCTGGTGGTCAGCCAGTTCACGCTCTACGGCGACGCGCGCAAGGGCCGGCGGCCGAGCTGGACCGCCGCCGCTCCCGCCGAGGTGGCCGAACCCCTGGTGGACGCGGTGGTCGAACAGTTGCGCGCCCGGGGCGCGAAGGTGGAGACCGGCCGCTTCCGCGCCCACATGCTGGTGGAGAGCGTCAACGTCGGTCCCCGGACCCTCGTGCTCGATCTCTAGAAGAACAGCCCACGGCGGGACAGCGACTGCCGCAGCCAGCCGTCGAGCTGGGCGGCCCAGTCGGTCTGCTCCGCCGTGGCGTGGTCCACCGTGAACCGGCCGAAGGCGTCGCGGCCCTCGGTGAACAGACCGCCCCGCTTGTCCAGCTCCAGCACCACGTGCACCTGCTGCGGATCGGTGACGAAGGTGACCTCGAGCTGGTTCATCGCGCCCGCGTACTGCGGCGCCGGGTAGAACTCGATCTCCTGATAGAAGGGCAACTGCTGGCGTACGCCGTAGATGTGCCCACGCTCGACGTCGGCGCGCGCGAAGCGGAAGCCCAGCCGCAGCAGCGCCTCCAGCAGCCGCTCGTGGGCGGGCAGCGGGTGCACCGACACGGCGTCCATGTCGCCCTTGTCCACCGCCCGGGCCACCTCCAGCTCGGTACGCAGACCCATCGTCATGCCGTGCAGGTGCTGGCCGTACAGGTCGGTGAGCGGGGTCTCCCAGGGCACCTGGTAGCGGAACGGCACGTCGTAGCGCTGCCCCGGCTCCAGCCGGAACGCGCCGGTCATCTGGGCGCGGCCGAACTCCTGGTTGACGTCGTACTCCGAATCGGAACTCTCCACCTCGACCCGGGTGACCAGACCGAGCGCGACGTAGCTCACGTCCACCGGGTGGTCGCCGCCGACCACCTGGATCCGGCCCTCCAGAACGCCGCCCGGGCGACAGTTCGGGTTGGCCAGGACCGTCTCCACCGACGGTCCGCCCACACCCATCGCCTGCATGAGCCGCTTGAAGACCACCACGTTCTCCGATCATCAGTGCCGGGCCGGCCCCGACGGCCGGTCGGTGGCACGGTAACCGCGCCGGACAAGGGAATGCCGGATTCCCACGTGGATTCCTGTCGGGTCCCCGATCGCCTCACTCCCGTCTCACGCCCCGACCGCCAAGCTGTTTGTCATCGGCCCCCACCGCGTGGGCGGCACGGGACCGGTAGGCACGTCGGACACGGGGAGAACAGAGATGACCCAGCAGATGATCGAGCACCAGGACATGGACGTCACCCTCACGGACCTCGACGCCACCGACGAGCGCGGCGTCTCCACCGACCTGGTCCGGGCGTACCTGAACGGCATCGGCCGCACCAAGCTGCTCACCGCGGCGCAGGAGGTCGAGCTGAGCAAGCGGATCGAGGCCGGCCTCTTCGCCGAGGAGAAGCTGGCCACCTGCACCCCCGTCTCCGCCGAGCTGCGCGCGGACCTGGCGCTGATCGCGGCCGAGGGCCGCGCCGCCAAGGACCACCTGCTGGAGGCGAACCTGCGGCTGGTGGTGAGCATCGCCAAGCGCTACACCGGTCGCGGCATGGCCTTCCTCGACCTCATCCAGGAAGGCAACCTCGGCCTCATCCGCGCCGTCGAGAAGTTCGACTACACCAAGGGCTACAAGTTCTCCACCTACGCCACCTGGTGGATCCGCCAGGCCATCACCCGCGCCATGGCCGACCAGGCCCGCACCATCCGCATCCCCGTGCACATGGTCGAGCAGGTCAACCGGATGGTCCGGGTACGCCGTGAGCTGTCCGTTTCGCTGGGTCGCGAGCCCACCGTGAGCGAGGTGGCCGTGGCGCTGGAGATCCCCGAGTTCCAGGTGATCGAGCTGATCTCCTACGACCGGGAGCCGGTCAGCCTGGACCAGGCCGTCGGCGAGGACGGCGAGAGCGCGCTCGGCGACTTCGTCGCCGCCGTCGACCCGCGTACCGAGCCCGGTGACGCCGCCACCAACGGCGAGCTGCGCAACGAGGTCCGGATCGTGCTGGCCACGCTGTCCCAGCGGGAGCAGGCGGTGATCCGGCTGCGCTTCGGCCTGGACGACGGCCGGCAGCGCACGCTGGACGAGGTGGGCCGCGAGTTCGGGCTGTCCCGGGAGCGGATCCGGCAGATCGAGAAGGTGACGCTGCTGAAGCTGCGCGACCCGGAGCGGGCGAACCGGCTGGAGGCGTACGCCTGCTGATCCACCCCTGCCCCGACAGGCCCCGGCGGTTCGCCGGGGCCTGTCGCGCTTGACCGGGGCACTCCCAGCGTATAGAACCGAATGGTTACACAACCAGGAGGTTATGGACGTGCCCCCGGATCTGCTCGACGCCACCTTCGCCGCGCTCGCCGACCCCACCCGGCGGGCCATCCTCGCCCGGCTGGCCGCCGGGGAGGCCACAGTCACCGAGCTGGCCGAGCCGTTCGCGATGAGCCAGCCGGCCGTCTCCAAGCACCTCAAGGTGCTCGAACGCGCCGGCCTGGTCACCCGCGGCCGGGACGCGCAGCGCCGCCCCTGCCGGCTCGACGCCCGGCCGCTGCGGGAGGCCGTGGCGTGGCTGGCGAACTACCGGGACTACTGGGAAGAGAGCTACGCGCGCCTGGACGAGGTGCTCGCCGAACTGACCGCCGAGGAGCAGCGGTGACCGACCTGACCGTGACCCTGCACGGCGACCGGGAGATCCGCCTCAGCCGCGACTTCGCCGCTCCCCGGCATCTGGTGTTCGCCGCCTTCACCCGCCCCGAACTGCTGATGCGCTGGTGGGGCGCACGCGGCTGGCATCTCGTCGAGTGCGAGGTGGACCTGCGGGTGGGCGGACGCTGGCGGTTCGTCTCCCGCGGGCCGGACGGCGACCTGATGGCCCAGGGCGGCACGTACCGGGAGATCGACCCGCCGGCGCGGCTGGTCTGCACCGAACTCTTCGACGACCAGTCCTACCCGGGCGAGACGCTGGTGCGGCACGACTTCACCGGCTCGGCGGACCGGACGACAGTCGTCACCCACCTGCGCTACGCCACCCCGCAGGGCCGCGACACCGTCCTGCGCTACCCGATGATCCGCGGCCTGAGCGAGGCGTTCGACCGGCTCACCGCCGTGCTGCACACCATTGCGACGACAGGAGCGACAACATGAACTGGACGCTGGAAGTGGTGGTCGTACCGGTCTCCGACCTGGACCGGGCCAAGGAGTTCTACGCGCAACGGCTCGGCTTCGCCGTCGACCACGACACCGATCTCGGCGGGATGGGGCGGATCGTGCAACTCACTCCCCCGGGCTCCGGCTGCTCGATCGTCCTCGGCCGGGGCGTCGTACCGGAGATGCCGCCGGGCTCACTCAAGGGCCTGCAACTCGTCGTGGCCGACCTGGAACGGGCGCGCGCCGAACTGGTCGAGCGGGGCGTCGAGGTGAGCGAGATCCAGGTGATGGGCCAGAACCCGCACCCGGTGCCGCACCCGCTGGACAACGTCGGCTTCGTCTTCTTCCGTGACCCCGACGGCAACGGGTGGTCGGTGCAGCAGATCTCCGCCCGCGGCTGAGCGCTGCGGGTCGCGCGGGCGGGCGCTGCGGGTCGCGCGGGCGGGCGCTGTTAAGAAGGGGCCCTTCCTCTACCGGAGGCGTTAAGTGAGTGTTTGAGATTCCGGCTCAGGTGTGGGTTGCCTGGGCCGGTTTCGTGTGTCGGGCCAGGCGGGTGACCATGACGTGGATCATGGCCCAGGTGACGAAGGCGGCGTGGCTTGTGGGTA
>NZ_JAGPXV010000519.1:0-4361 GCF_018070405.1 Micromonospora sp. D75 | reverse complement strand
TCTCCCGGGGCCGGCCGGTGGTGGGCGCGCCGGGCCCGCGTTCGATGAGGTAGCCCTCGGCGACGAGTTCCCGCACGAGCGCGGTGACCGTGGCCGCCGAGAGGCCGGTCATCTCGGCCAGGTCCACTCGGGACAGCCGCCGGGCCTGCCGGGCGGCCAAGATCACCGAGAGACGCTTGATCTCACGGGACCGCTCACGGCTGACCGGGCTGGTCGGGGCTTTGTCAGACACGCTTTCTTCCTAGTGTGAAAAAAATGAGACGTCAAGTAACGAGATGATCTCGGAGCTCTGGCCAGCGGAAATTTGGGAAGTGGCAAGCCGGACGCGCCAGGCCACCCCGACATGGCACGCAAAACCGGGCCCTCGCGTCCACATTGGGTGCCCAAAGTTGGGCAAAGCGCCCCCTCCGGCTGGTGCAGGCCGAGTAGCCGGGCCACTGAGCTGCGGGGATTGTTTCTTCGAATAAGGAAGAAAGTCGTCCGGGCCTATTGACGACGCCTCCGCAAGATCCCTAGGTTACGGCCCGAAGGCCTTCCGGTGGACCGATCCGTCGCCACCGTGTGCACCGCTCACGCCGTGACGGTGCGCGTACACCATCACCCCGTTGTCGAGCACCACGACCAGCGAGGACCCAACAGTCCTCAATGGACAGCTGTCCGCGTCACGACCCGGCGCGCGCCGGGCCCGTGACCCGTCCCCCAGCCGCAGCACTCTCGCTTCGAGACGAAGAGGTATGCCCATGAGATGGCGCACCACGGCAGCGATCGCCATGTGCGGTCTTCTGTCGTTGGGCCTGGCCACTCCGGCCCAGGCCAACCCCCAGAACGCAGCACCGAAGCCACAGGCCAAGAAGTCCGACAAGCCCGTCGACCTGGACATCATGTTCATCGGCGCGCACCCGGACGACGAGGCAGGCCAGCTCGGCATGCTCGGATACTGGAACGAGTATCACGGCATGAAGGCCGGCGTCATCACCACCACCCGCGGCGAGGGCGGTGGCAACGCCACCGGTCTCGAGGAGGGCCCGGAGCTCGGCATCCTGCGGGAGGCCGAGGAGCGCAAGGCCGTCGGCTGGGCCGGCGTCGAGCACATCTACAACCTGGACGCGCTCGACTTCTGGTACACCGCGAGCGCCCCGCTGACCGAGGAGGTCTGGGGCCACCAGGAGACGCTGTCCCGGATCGTGCGGGTCCTGCGGACCACCAAGCCCGAGGTCATCCTCACGATGAACCCCTCGGCGACGCAGGGCAACCACGGCAACCACCAGAAGGCGGCCATGCTGGCCGTGGAGGCCTTCTACGCGGCGGCCGACCCGAAGGCGTTCCCGGAGCAGATCAAGAAGGAAGGGCTCAAGCCCTGGCGGGTCTCCCGCATCTTCCAGACCGGTGGCAGCGGCACCACCGGCACCAACGGCCCCGCCTGCGAGACCACGTTCACGCCGGCCGAGGCCAGCAACGTCATCTTCGGCACCTGGCAGGGCTACGAGTCGGCGCGGCACGACGGCAACCGGTGGAACACGGTCCAGACCTGGGCCCGCCGGGAGTACGTGTCGCAGGGCTGGGGCAACAGCTCCTTCCCGACGACCAACCCGGACGCCATCGGCTGCAACCGGCTGACGCTGATCGACACCCGCACGCCGTACCCGGACCCGAACGTGGGCGCCGGCACCGGCGCGCTGCAGGGCGCCACCCTGCGTGCCCCGGGCGGCCTGCCGCTCGGCACCGAGATCCACGTGCGTCCGCGCACCTGGGAGGCCGTCGGCGGCCAGCCCATCAAGGTGGACACCGTCCTGTACGCCGAGAAGGCCGTCACGGGCGCCAAGGTCGCCCTGGACGTCCCGGCCGGCTGGAGCGTCAGCGGCAACGGCAACGTCGGCACGCTGACCCCGGGCAAGGAGGTCGTGAAGACCTTCACCGTCACCCCGCCCGCGCAGGTCGAGGTGGGCACCCGCTTCCGGCTCAACGCCACGCTGACCAGCAAGAAGGACGGCAGCGGCGTCAGCAGCGCCCAGGTGCAGGGCACCGCTCCGGTGCGCGGCACCCTGGAGCCGCTGGAGGAGATCGCCGACTTCCGCGCCTGGACCGTGCGGAACAAGACCCAGCAGCTCGACGCGCTCATCGAGTCCCTGCTGAACATCCCCAGCGGCGGCACCCGCAGCGTCAAGGTCAACCTGACCAACCACGGCACCCGGGTCGAGTCCGGCTCGGTCAAGCTGAACGTTCCCGCCGGCTTCTCGGTGGCCGAGCAGCAGGTGCCGTACAGCGGCCTGCGGCCGGGCGCCACCACCTCGGTGACGTTCACCGTCAGCAACACCGACACGTCGCTGCCGACGGCCAACCGGGCGCCGGACAACGGCGCCTACCGGGTGCAGATCGAGACCAGCTACGTCGGTGGCAGCGCCACCGAGCCGGGCGCGTTCAACCTGGTCCCGACCACCACGATCCCGAAGGCCACCACCGCGCCGACGGTGGACGGTCACGGGCACGACCACGAGTACACCGGCGAGGTCATCGACATCTCCACCCGCTGGGAGGGCACCGCCGCCCCGGCGTCGGACATCTCCGGCACCGCCCAGCTGACCCACACCGACGACGCCCTGTACGCCATCTTCAACATCACCGATGACGTGCTCGGCACCGTCCTGCCGCCGGAGGACTGCAAGCGTCCGCGGCGTAACGACAACATCGAGTTCGGCATCGACCCGCGCGGCAACTCGGCGAACACCTCCACGGTGTTCAACATGGCGCTCTTCCCGGCCACGAACGACCCGGCCAACGGGAACCCGCCGTGCTTCGCCCGGGAGCGGGACAACCACCAGGGCGGCCCGGAGACCGCGCCGGGTGTGGAGATCGCCTCCGTGGTGACCAGCAACCCGTACACGGGTTACCGGATCGAGGTCAAGATTCCGTTCAGCGTGCTGCCGGACACCATCGACCCGAGCCGGATGGGCCTGAACATCCTGGTCAACGACTCGGACACGCAGGACCTCAGCTCGCAGACCCGGGTCGGCTGGTCGACCTGGAGCGGCGTGCGGGCCGACCCGTGGCGCTGGGGCAACGCGCTCCTGCCGGGCCTGCCGGCGCAGCCGTCGGCGCCGAAGGCTCCGATCATGCCCGACACCGCGGCGCTGAGCGTGGACTCGCCGCAGACCCTGCTGCAGTCCGTCTCGGACGGGGTCGCACCGGGTGGTTACGCCAAGCTGGCGGACAACACGGTGAAGCTCAAGAAGGTCACCCGCACCGCCAACAAGGTCTCGGTGCAGCTCCAGGTGAAGAAGGCCGGCACCGCCCGGGTCTTCGTCTGGGACGGCAGCCGGGTCGTGGCGCAGACCCAGGCCAGCCTGCGGAAGGACGGCACGCTCGTCCTGCCGCTGAGCGGGTCGCTCCCGGCCGGCACCTCGCTGCTCGTCTCGTACGAGAGCGGTGGCGCCACCACCGCTCTGGCGAAGAAGCTGTGCTGACCGGACGGTGAACGCGTCGACCTGACGCGCTGACGCGATGGGCCGGGCCGTGAGGTCCGGCCCATCGTGCCGTATCCGGGCCGTTCAGCGTTTCGCCGCCGGCACCGGCAGGGGCCGGTCCGGAGACGCCGGGGCCGGCCACCAGCGGCGCGAGGCCAGCGCGGCCAGTCCGGCGCCGGCGGTGTTGAGCAGGACGTCGTCCACCGAGGACACCCGATCCAGCCGCAGGACGTACTGCGCGACCTCGACCAGGACCGAGCAGCCCGCCGCGAGCGCCAGGATCCGCGGCACCGACGCCAGCGCCGCGAACCGCATCGGGCCGAAGAACCCGAGCGCCGCGAACACCAGCAGGTTGCCGACGATCTGGACCGCCACCGTCAGCGGCCCGCTCGCGAGGACGGTCAGCAGGTCCCGCAGCGGCACCAGGCTCACCCGGCCCGGAACCACACCGGCGCCGTCCCCCGGGAGCATGATCATCCAGACCCACGGCGCGGTCCCGTAGACGATGCCGACCTCGGCCAGCGACAGCCGCCAGGCCGGCCCGCCGCCGCGCCGGCGCGCGAGGAGCCACACCACCAGCGCGGCCAACGGCAGCGCGGCCACCGTGACGAGCACGACCCCGTTGATCGTGCCGAACCAGCCGTGCCACCCCTCGACCACGCCGCCTCACCTTCTGTCCGCCCGGGGATCCCGCCAGGTCCGACCGGCGCGGACCGGCGCCCCGGCCCGCTCAGGGTGCCATCCTGCCCGCCACCCCGCGGGCCCCCGCCCCGGGCGGCCCGCGCGGACGACAGCCCGGCGCACGGGCACGACGCGGACCCCCGGCCGACCCACCGCCGCCGACCGGCGCGGGCGCACAATTCCGTGTACGGAACCGGCGCTGCGGAACTTCGATTTCCG
>NZ_JAGPXV010000518.1:0-4377 GCF_018070405.1 Micromonospora sp. D75 | reverse complement strand
GTGCGGGGTGTGGGGGGCCCGGGGGGGGGCCGGGGGCGGCGGGGGGGGCGGGACCCCGTCGGGCGGGGGCGGCCGGGGCGGACGCCCAGGGGACGGGTGAAGGCCCACGGGTGCACACGGCGGCGGGGCCGCGCCGGCTCGGTGCCGCCGGTGTGGCGGGCCGCGTCGTCCCTGGACATCCTCAAACCCCCGCTCCGGCGCGCACGCGCCCTCGCCAGGTTCAACGATTCCGGTGCCGGGGAGGTCGCTGTCGGCCACCCGTCCGGGGCGGACGGGTGGGTCAGCGGCCCCGCCGGGGCAACGGGAGGTGGCCGGGGAACAGGTCCGCGCCGAGCGTCACGCCGGCCGCGTGTAACGCGGCGATCAGCGCGTTCTGCACCAGGTACGAGTCGGGCAGTTGCCAGCGGGCCTGCTCCGGGGCGACCGCCCAGCGCACCGTCCCCTCGGGCAGCCGGGTCGGCGGGGCCGGGATCCACGAGCCGGGCCCGTGCCGCACCACGTGGAAGCAGTGCTCCAGTTCCGGGCGCAGCGGGTCGCCGGGGCGGACCAGGAACATCCAGCGGCCGGTCGGGGTGACCAGCGCCGGGCCGCGTACGCCGGGCCCGGCGGGATGGGTGGCGACCGCGTCCAGCACCTGCCGGCCCAGGTGGGCGGCGACCTCGAGGACGTCGAACGCGCGGCCGGTGGGCAGCAGGACGCCGTGCGGGCGGCTGCGCCACCAGGTGGCCACCCGGGCCGGGTCGGTGCTGGCGGCGTGCTCCCAGTCCTCCAGGGCGGGGTGGCAGCCCACCGTGGGGCAGCCGGCCCGGCCGCAGACGAAGCGGCTGTTGGCCAGGCAGGCGCCGGGCGTGACCGGCCAGCCGTGCAGCGCGTACCGCACCGCGACGCGGCGCAGGCGGACCCGTTCCAGCGGGGACAGATGAGCGACGCGCGGCCGGACATTCCTCCACATGTCTGACATCCCCTCTCGTCCCGCGAAACCGTCCACATGCCACACGTCGAAAGCCGTCACTGCCGAAACTCACGCTCGTTGTGGTGACTAACGGTCGGTGCAACTTGCACGAAAACTACGAGAACTGGCTGGTCGGTGGACGCACAACCTGTGCGATCGGGGCAAGCCTGGGGGACGTGGGGGGACCGGCCGGCGCCGTGAGGGGGAGGGAGCAGGGATGGACGAACTACCCATAGGCCGGCGGGTGGCGTACTGGCGGAGCCGGCGCAAGATGTCCCAGCAGGTCTTCGCCGACCGGCTCGGCAAGTCCAAGAGCTGGGTGGACAAGGTGGAGCGTGGCGTCCGCCGGCTGGACAAGTTCTCCGTCCTCTACGAGATCGCCGACATCCTCCAGATCGACGTGCAACTGCTGCACGGCAAGGACCCGGAGCGGCGCACCGACGCGCTCAACTGCATCGACCAGGTCGAGGTGGAGGAGATCCGCACCGCCCTGGAGCGGTACGACTCGATGAGCGCCTACTTCGACGCGGCGCCCTTCCCGCCGCCGCTGGCCGACATGCGCAAGGCCGTCAACCACGCCTGGCTGACCTACCAGTACGGCCGGTACGGCATGCTCACCCGCGCGCTGCCGAAGCTGCTGCGCGACGCCCAGGCGGCGGACGCCGGCTACGCCGCCGACGAGCAGGTACGCGAGGCCGCCCACCTGCTCGGGCAGGTCTACCAGATCGCCTCCTCGGTGCTGCGCAAGCTCGGCGAGTGCGACCTCGCCTGGCTGGCCGCCGACCGGTCGATGGCGGTGGCCCAGCGCGCCGACGACCCGCTGCTCGCCGGGATCGCCACCACGAGGGTCTGCAACGCGCTGGTCGCGATGGGCCGTCCCCGCCCCGCGCTGGAGCTCAACGTGCGCATCGCCGGCCGGCTCGCGCCCGGCGGCGACAACGACGTGCGGCCCGAACGTCTCTCCGTCTACGGCATGCTGCTGCTCCAGGGCGCGATGGCGGCCGCCCGGATCGGCGACTCGGCGACGGTGGACGACCTGCTCGCCGGCGCCGACGAGGCGGCCAAGCTGCTCGGCGGCGACCACAACCACTACTGGACCTCCTTCGGCCCGACCAACCTGGAGCTGCACCGCGCCGCCGCGGCCGTCGAGCTGGGTGACGGCGGCCGGGCGGTGGAGACGCACCTGCGGCTGTCCGAGCCCGCGTTCAACGCGCTGCTGCCGGAGCGGCGCGCGCACCACCTGCTCGACCTGGCCCGGGGCTACTCGCAGATCGGCGACGTGGCGAGCGCGGGGGACATGTTGCTGCGCGGCGACCGGCTCGCGCCGTCCGAGATCCGGTGCCGGCCGATAGCGCACGAATTGATGTCCGAGATTCTCCGTCGCACACGTGGTGCGCCGCCTCAGCCGATCGCGGAGTTGGCTGAGCACATGGGAGTCGGAGTATGAGCGGTCCGGAGACCGCGAGCGAGCACCGGCGGGTGCTCTACGTCATCGCCTGCGGTTCGCCGCTGGCCCGTCACGTCGGCCGGCTGGTCGACCTCGCCCAGCGGGAGGAGTGGACGGTCTGCGTGGTCACCACGCCCGACGGCGCGAAGTTCGTCGACCGGGCGGCCCTGGCCCGGCAGACCGGCCACCCGGTCCGTACGCACTACAAGAACCCGGGTGACCTGGACGTGCTGCCACCGGCGGACGCCATGCTGGTGTGCCCGGCGACGGTCAACACGATCAACAAGTGGGCGGTCGGCATCACCGACACCCTCGCGCTCGGCCTGCTGGTCGAGGCGCAGGGGATGGGGGTGCCGATCGCTGCCGTCCCGTACACGAACGAGGCGATGGCCGGGCACCCGGCGTTCCGGGCCAGCCTCGACCGGCTGGCCGGGTGGGGCGTCCGGGTGGTCTTCGGCGACCACGTCGTACGCCTGCATCCGCCCGGCACGGGGGAGCGGCGCGCGGACGCCTTCCCCTGGGACGCCGGCCTGGCCGCCCTGCGCGGCGCGGACCGGCCGGTCGCCCCGGTCGGCTGACGGTGTGAGCGTGGCTCCCGGCGCGCCCGGGAGCCACGCCCGACGGCGGTCGGCGTGTAGCGGCCCGGACGCCGGTAAGCTGGCCGCCCGTGAGCACAACCGTCGCCGACGTGGTGGCCGCCCTGGACCGCCGTTACCCGCCCGCCTGGGCCGAGGAGTGGGACCGGGTCGGCCTGGTGGTGGGTGAGCCCGACCACCCGGTACGCCGAATCGCCTGCGTGGTGGACGTGGTCCCGGAGACCGTGGACGAGGCCCTCGAAGCCGGCGCGGACATGATCGTCGCGCACCACCCGCTGCTGCTGCGGGGCGTCTCCTCGGTGGCCGCCACCACGTACAAGGGCCGGATCGTGCACCGGTTGATCAAGGCGGACGTCGCGCTGTACGTGGCGCACACGAACGCCGACGTGGCCGATCCCGGCGTGTCCGACGCGCTCGCCGCCCGGTTCGGGCTGACCGGGCTGCGCCCGTTGCACCCGCCCCGCCCCGGCTCGCCCGCCGCCGGGCCCGGCCGGGGCATCGGCCGCATCGGCGAGCTGCCCGAGCCGATGACGCTCGCCGAGCTGACCCGGCTGGCCGCCGCCGTGCTCCCGGTCACCGCCTGGGGAGTTCGCGCCGCCGGGGATCCCGGGCGTATGGTTCGTACCCTCGCCGTCAGCGGCGGCTCGGGGGACGGCTTCCTCGCCGAGGCGACCGCGGCCGGGGTGGACGCGTTCCTCACCGCGGACCTGCGTCACCACCCGGCCGGGGAACACCTCGCCGCGGGTGGCCCGGCGCTGCTGGACGCCGCCCACTGGGCGACCGAGCGACCCTGGCTGGACGACCTGGCCGCCCACCTGGCCGGCGCGCTGGGCGTCGAGACCGTGGTGTCCGACCTGGACACCGACCCGTGGACCGTGCACGCCGCCGCGCCCCGGCCGGACGACAAGGAGCCCCGACGTGAAGGCTGACCCGAAGGTGCAGCGCCGCCTGCTCGACCTCCAGGCGATCGACACCGCGCTGGCGCAGCTCGCGCACCGCCGCCGCAGCCTGCCGGAACGCGCCGAGCTGGAGGCCCTGGCGCGTGAGCTGTCCGCGCTGGAGGACGAGCGGGTCCGCGCCCAGGTGGCGGTCGACGACCTGGACCGGGACATCGCCCGGATCGAGAAGGACGTCGACCAGGTGCGGGCGCGCAAGAACAAGGACGAGGCCCGGCTGGCCTCGGGCAGCGGCCCGGCCCGCGAGCTGGAGGCCCTCCAGCACGAGCTGGTCTCGCTGAACCGCCGGCAGAGCGACCTGGAGGACGCCGAGCTGGAGCTGATGGAGCAGCGGGAGACCGCGCAGGGCGTGCTCGACGGCATCGAGAGCCGGCTCGCCGAGGCCCGCGAGCGCCGCGCCGCGACCGAGCAGCGCCGCGACGAGGC